>JBNMGX010000036.1:0-12230 GCA_050872465.1 Hallerella sp. | reverse complement strand
CGAATTGCTCCGATGGACTGGAAAACCGAATCGACTGCGATTTTCAGGACAAAGGGGATCGCGAACCAGCTCCATGGAAAATCACAGAAAACCGCAAGCCACGGTGCAAGAAAAAGCCAGACATAAAATGTGTAGATAAGTGTCAGAAAGAGCGTGTAAAAATGGTTGGAATAATGCGTCCCGTTGCTCGCCCATCTCGCCCGCTGGTTCAGAAGCCCTTTCAGCGAATCTACCGGAGCGGTTTCCACGACGGCGTCCTTGTCGAGGTTGTAGCAAAATCCGACATCCGGTTCGTGAATCATCTTGTGGACGAGCATGTCGTCGTCGCCGGAGGAAAGGTGCACTAGGTCGCCAAATCCCCCGACCCGGAAAAAAAGCTCCTTTTTGTAGGCTAGAGCCGCAGCGCTTGCGACCATGGGAACGCCCATGCTGAATCCAGCCGCCTCGATGGATGTATATCCGAGGGTCTCGAGCTTCTGGTAGGCGTGAACGATTCCAGGTGACCCGGAATTTTTCTTGGGGCCTTGCACAATTGCGATGTTTCCCTGGAAGCGGTTTGCCATCGAGCGAATCCATCCTTTCGGGGGGATGCAGTCCGCGTCCATTGTCATGAGAATTTCATAGCGAGCTTTTTGAAATCCGGTTTCGAGCGCGCGCTTCTTGGGGCTTTCAATATAGGGCGCATCCATTGGGACGCTTATGACCGAAAACTTCGGGTGGTTTGCTGCAAAATCTTCGAGTAGCTTTTGGGTGTTGTCCGTGGAGCGGTCGTTGACGCAGATGACTTCCCAGTCTCCGTCGTAATCCTGGGCGTCGAGCGCTTCGAGGGTCCGCAAAGCGTGCCTCTCTTCGTTTCTGAGCGGAACGATGACCGAAACGCTCCACCGTTTTCCGGAATCCGCCGGTCGCTTCCTTGCCCGTAAAAGTCCTATCGAAAAAAACAGGAACAGGGATACATATAGCGCGGTGAGGACTCCGAGAAAGCAAATGCTCAGCATAACGGGTCAAATATATTTATTATTTCTTCTGTATGATTCATCCGTCAGCCTATGTAAGCCCCAAAGCGAAAATCGCAGACAGCGCCTGTATCGGCCCGTGGTGCCTGGTCGATGACTTTGCCGAAATCGGTGAACATGTTGTCCTGGAATCGCGTGTCCATGTCCTTTCGCATGTAAAGATCGGCGCGGGAACTTTTGTGTTTGACGGGGCGAGCGTCGGCAACGTTCCGCAGGACTTAAAGTTCGGAGGGGAAGAGACGACGCTTGAAATCGGCGCCCATGTAAGAATCCGCGAATACGTGACCGTTCATCGCGGCACTTCCGTCTCGGGCAAGACCGTCATCGGGGATAATGTGCTTCTGATGGCATACGTCCATGTCGCCCACGATTGCTTCATCGAAAACGGAGCCGTCATTTCAAACGGGGTGCAGCTTGGCGGACATGTCCATGTCGGCGAGTTTGCAAACATCGGGGGAACTTCCGGCGTCGCGCAAAACTGCCGCATCGGCGCGTTCAGCTTTGTCGGCGCGTCCCTCAAGGTCGATAAGGATGTCCCTCCCTACGTGAAGGCCTTGGGAAATCCGCTCCGCTTTGCCGGGGTAAACCTGCATGCGCTCCGCAAATTTCCGGACCGCTTTCCGGAAGACCGCATTGTCGGGATTGAACGGCTCTATCGCGAACTTTTCCATTCAAAGAAGATGGTGAACGAGTGTGCAAAAAAAATGGCGGAATCCGAGGATTCCGCCATCCGGGATTTCTTTTCAAAAGAAGAAATTCGGATTATCCGCTAGTTCGTGAGACCCAGGGCATCGAGAATGCCCGGATACCACTTGCTGTTTTCCCTGTCGTAGGCTTCGAAACCGCCGACTTTCGTAAATCCCCAGTATGTCCAGCTGATGCCGTGCTTCTCCGCAGCGGCGACCGCTTTCTTGGACCAGAGCGCATAGTATTTATCGCTCGGTCCTTCCGTTCCGCAACTGCCGCGTGTTCCGGCTGCGACTCCGAACTCTCCCATGTTCATCGGAATGTGGCCTCCGTTTACATCCGGATATAACGACTGCGCCAAGGCAACGTACTTTGCCATATCGGTTGAAGCTGTCGTCGAATAGGTGTCGTCTCCCTTGCAATTATAGCCATGCCCTTCATGGGTAAAGGTATAAGGTTCATAATACTGCCCCGAGAAGATGATGTTGCCGTCTTGGGGAAGTTTCAGCTGGCCGATCAAACCGAATTTGGCCGCCGAATTGGATTCGAACATAATCGTCTTTCCCGGAGCGGCGTTTCGGATGACATTGTAGGCTCCGAGCATCACATCGTTTAAAACATCCGCATTCCGGAATGTGGGTTCATTCAAAATTTCAAGAACGAGCATTGAATCCGGAAATTCGTTCAGTTTCGTCGCGACCTGGTTCCAGATAGTGTAAAAATGGACCTTTTCCGCTTCGTACGCAGCGGCATTGTTCACCGGATCCGCAATGAAATTGTTTCCGGCATTCATTAGCTCTTGATACCAGTGAAAATCAACGATGACGATAAGCCCTTCATTGATGGCCATTGCAACATCCTCTACAACTCCGGCAAGCCGTTCGGGATTGACCTCGTGCGTGACAGGGTTCGAATTATGCTGCCAGCGGACCGGGATGCGGACCGAGTTAAAACCGGCATCCTTGACGATTTTAAAATCGCCGTTTTCGATAGGATTTCCCCAGCCTCCGTCCAGATCGTCGTTATAGCCAAAATTGTAGGGCTCGTCGGGGATGTTATCCGAATAGGATTTGGAATCCCAGGAATTTCCCAGGTTGATGCCTTTCCCAAGCCTCCGGTTCATGGCACGGCCTGCGGAATAATCGACGGGAATGACCTGGGTCGCGGAGGAGCTTTCCGTGGAGCTAGAGGAATCCACACGGGTAAGGCTTCCCGAATCGTCCGAACAGGCGACGAGCAAGGCTGCCGTTAAAAGAAGAGGACTAAATATTCTTTTCATGGAGATCCTTTGGATTTATCGATATGCTTCAAAACTAAATTATTGTTCAACGGATAATTTTTTCCGTTTTCTAAAAAGATGTTTACAGACGAAACCGTCTAAATTTTGGAAAATTTGGACAATCGAAAGATTTTGTACCCTTTGCAAGCGTTTTTTTTCAAAAAGTAAAATGGGAAAAGTCAAAAAACAAGTTATATTATGGTTCATCGGATTTTGGAGAATTTGAAAACCTATGAACGCCAAAATACAGAAAAACATCTGGAAGTGCCTTTGCCTTTCGCTTCTCTTTGTGTCTTTTTCTTTCGCTAGCATCGGCTTCGGCGAATACCGCGATCGCGACCAGTCCCGCTTTGTCATGAAACCGGCGAAGCCATTCCGCCCGGACAAGGACGTGGTAACGGTCATCATGCGCGAAGCGATTCCCCGCGGCGGTGGATATACTTACCAATACCCGCGCGAAAACCCCGAACCGGTGATGACGGACAAGTATGCGAAGGAAGGTGCGCTTTCGATGGAAATCGAGCTAATCGCAAGCGACTATTCGGGGGTCGCGATATGCATTGCGGGCTCTGCCGATCTCACGCCCTACCTCGAAGAAGGCGTCCTGGAATTTTGGATTAAAGGCGAAAAGGGCGGTGAAAACGCTCTGTTCGTGTTGGTCGATGACGGCGTAAAGAGCGGTGGCGAATCTCTCCAGGTCAAGCTCCGTTCCAAGAGTCTCGGCGAGATTACAACCGAGTGGACGCATTTCAGCATTCCGCTCAAGCTTTTCGGTATGACAGGCCTTTATTGGGATGCGAAGAACACGCGCGACGTGATGCTTCCCTTTGCCTGGGACAAGTTCAAGGGTTTCCGTCTCGAAGTCCGCAAGGATGAAAACGAATCCTTCAAGGTCTGGATTGACGATGTGGTCATCAAGAAACACGGCAAGCCTTACGAAGGTCCCGCCAACTATCCTTTCCGCAATGCGATTTAAGAGGGTTTTATGCGTAAACTGGTTTCTTCTTTTTTGATCGCTTCTTGCGCAACAGCCGTCTGGGCGGCTCCCACCCAGGTAAAGCTCGATTCGATTCATGCATCGATCGACACTCTCGCCGGCAATATGGAATCTACGCTGCTCGGCAAGGACGATCTGCCGGTGGCGGTCTCCGGCTTTATGGCTTTCCGCGTCAAGAATTTCCACTATTCGGAATCTTCTCCGGCTTTTGCTAGCGACAAGGCGCGCACTTCTGTTGAAGCAATCTTTAAGGCGAATGTCGTTGCAATGCCGAATTCGTACATGACCTTGTGGACGAACTTCGCCTTCCCGTTCGACCTTTCCGGTACGTTCGGAAACAAGTATGCGACGCAGCCGACAGGCGTTCCGACCTACGATGAGCGCGTACTCTACGACCATTCCACGGATTACTATTCTTCGACGATTGACGAAGAGTTCAACGTGGGGGCGGATATCCGCGCGGGCGTCTTTGGCGCATACATCACCGCGGGCGGCGTCATTTGGGCGAATGCTTCTCCCCTTACCATGTGGGAACGCGAAACGGCTCCTCGCTTTTCGTGGCAATACGAGCTTTTCGAGGACGAGAAAACGGTTAGCACCTATTACAAGGAAAAGTCCTTTAAGCCGGTCAAGGAGGGTGGACGCGCTTTCTGGACGAACCGTTCGTTTGGCGGCGTCTTTGCGAATGTCTATCAGCTACCGTTCAATATGAAGGCGCAGTTCATGGTCTCCCAGCCGATGGACATGGATATGGGAACGCGCGACGGTCTCCGCCTTTATGCCGGTCAGCCGGGTGAACTCGAAACATACGGCTTGCATGATATGCGCGGTTCCGTTTATCACGGAAGAATCGCCAAGGAAAAACTCTTTGAATCGCTGACGCTCGGTGTAAACTATATGGGCGTTGTCTTTGACAAGGGCATTATCTATGAGGACGAATTCCGCAACCAGTATTTGACTGCGGGAATGGCGCCTTCCCTTTTGAATACGCATGTCGCTTCGATTGATATTAAGGGAAACATTACCCCGAAACTCTACTTGATGGCCGATATTGCCTTGAGCATTACGGATTCTGTCAATTTCTATAAGTCGGACGATGCCGCCCAAACCCATGGATATGCGAAAGATGCTTACGAATCCGGGGTTGCGACACCTCAGGTCGGTATCTATATCAAGGCGCAGAGCAAACATATCGAGGGTTGGCCGATAACCGTCGAAGGCATCTACCTTCCGAAGGATTTCTATTCCCCCTATTCTCTCAGCAATCCTTCTCGCTTTACCAGTTGGCGCAAGGACGAAATGTACCTGAACGGTGGTTCGCTCCGCTACACGCCGAATATGATGGGATTGAACATCAAGGTGGAACCGACTTTCAATCGCGGCTACTTTGACTTCCAGTATGGCCAGCATCGCCAGGTCGAGGAAGGAACGGACGTTTTGGTTTTCAATTATCGTCTAAATGGTCGTAACATGTGGGAAAGCACCAATTCCTGGACCAAGCACAAACCGATTTTCTGGGCGGATTCCGGAAATGCGGATCCGCGTTCGAGCGGCTATGTTGCCCGCACCGGTGTCTTGGAACCGGGCGTAGGAATCAAGCTCCGCCGGCAAAAGGGCGGACTTTACGGCGGAACCTGGGAAATGTGGGAGTCCTTCGTCGCCTATCAAAATATGGACCAGATTAAGAATGGCGAAGTGCCTAGTCATGCCAAGTGGTCTTCTTACCTTTCGATGATGGGCGGTTATGATATCGGGCATTGGTTTGGGACGGATCGGAACATTATGATGACCGGCTATGCGGCTCTTTCCGGTATTTCGACCACGATTGCTCCGATTGCCTATAGCGAAGACCAGAGCGATATGCTTTTGTGGAGCTTCTACGGGCAGTTCGAACCGACGGTTGCGGTAACCCCCAAGTTCCACATGGTCGGTATTTTGGGAATAGAAACATTCCGTTCCAAGTATGCTTACGCCTCCTATTCGATTTCAAACGGTGTTCCTAAGACTTCCGATCTGTATGGTGAAGTGGGAACTTCTTACTACGCCTATGCGCCGATTAATTACCTGGAAACGGCTATTGGCCTAGGCTTTGACTGGGATTTTGCGGATCGCGCTGGCTTGCACGTTCGCTACAAATGGATGACGCATTCCGACGAGAACCTTTCTGTAAACGATTGGCATTCCCACTATATCGCGGCAGAAACCAAGGTCTGGTTCTAAGGAGGGCGTAAACGATGAATATGAATATGAAAAAAATCTTGATAGCGCTTTTCGCCGCTTCCGTTTCGATTCCCGCTGCGACGGAATGGCAGACCCAGGAACGCTTGGATGCGAAAGTGGATTCCATCAACGCGAAACGCGGTGTCCAGATTGGCGGAAAAATTCGCGCCGTGGCGCAAACTTCGTATTTCGATACGGACAACGACCCGACCGGCATCAACAAGATGCCCGAGACGGAGCGCAATGAGTTCGCGAATGCCGACCTGGAATTTCACTTCCGCCCTTACGAATTTGTCCGTGCCAACGTAATGCTCCGGATGGGAGCGGGAATGCAGGAGTATTTCTCTTCGGCTTCCAAGACGCTTTCCGTCGGCTGGCTGAATGTCGAAGGAAATATCGGAAATTCGTTCTATTGGGTCGTCGGAGATTTTCGGCAGCAGTATTCCCCGCTGACGCTCTTCTCGCCGGATGTGGAAGTTCTCTACGAACCGACGATTTTTGCGAGAAAGCGTCACATGGCAGAATCGCAAGAACTTTTAGAAGGCAACCAGCGCAACCTGCAGGGGGCAAATATCCAGTTCCGCCACTATTTTAACAATGCCGTGGGTGAACTTCGGGCGGAAGCTCTTTTTGCCCGTCTGAATCGCACATCGGTATTGGATCTTTCGGGAGCTGAAGGCAACATTCTCCAGAACGACTCTGTTCCGGGTGCGTCTCTCGCATCTAATATGGACAAGTGGCTTCTTGCCGCGAACCTGGAACTTCTTCCGATGAGCAAGAACCTCTATGTCGGCGTTACCCCGATGTACATCTTCGACAACGAAGATTCCTATACATACACCTATCGCCATCCGGACAAGGATTTGAACGAAGGCTATGTCTTGGACGATATCAATCCTTTCGATACGGATCCGCAGAAGACATTGATTGTCAGCGGCCGTGTAGGCGGCGATATCGCAGGATTCCTCGGCAATCGGAATCTGATTTTGGATCTTGTCGCGGAATACGCCTATTCCTCCGATGAAATCTACAACCATGCATCTGTTCCTGTCGTGGACCCGGTGACGGGGCTTCCGGTTATCGATGAAACGACCGGCGAAGCGGTTGCTACGGATGTGGCGACCAAGGAAACCCTGAACGGCTCGGCTCTTCTTGTTTCCCTGAATGCAGGTTACAAGACTTCGGATGCCTGGGGAATCGTTCTCGGTTTGAACGTTGTCCGCAATGACAGCAACTGGTTTAACAACCTGGCGCAGTCCCCGAAATTCTTTGCCCGGCGCATCCTGAATACGGACAAGGATGGAAATACGATCAAGTATGGCGTAAATTCCCCGCTGTATTCCTCGTTCGACGCCCTGTATAATTATTCTCCGAAGTATTCTCCGGCAACAACGACGCTCTCTACGGATGATAATGGCATCCGTGACGGCCTGACGGAAAGCTATAACATCGCTCCGTTCAACAAGAGTTCTTGGAAGTCCGGGGTCTATTCCCGCTCCCAGCTGGCTTTGATTGAATCGCTCAGCGATCCGGCTCTGCAACTGGTTCTGCCGAACGGTCTTGCGACATCGAACCGTTTGGGAACTCAAGGAAATGTCACTTTCAACTGGAAGGACTACGCCGAAGCGCAGGGACTTTTCAGCTACTTTACGCAGGTTTCTCCGCTCGCCATGTTCAAGGAGGCGACCTATCTGGAATTCGGCGGCGGTGCCAAGGTGGATGTCTTCAAGATGCTCGGTTTCCAGAAACCGCTAGAGCTTTCCGGTTCCTATAAGCATTCCGAGCGCAGCATCGATACGGACAACTGGGCTGCGTTTGGCGGTGTCGATGGAACGGCGGAAATCAAGAGCGACTTTATCAATGCCGGGCTTTATGTCCAGTACCTGCCGCGCCTCGGATTTACCGCAGGATTGCAGTATATCAAGACGGACTACAACGCATTCCAAGGATCGCTTAGCGGCTTTTCCGCTCCGATGCTGAACAGTAAGCAGCTCCAGTGGATGATCGGCCTGGATTACTCCCTGGCGGAAAATGCCTGGCTTTCCTTGAATTTCGGAATGGTTTCGGTCAAGAACGAATATAACACGGCTGCTCTTGTAGCAAGCGGTTCTTCGGATGGAGCCTACAATCTTCCTTCTTATTACGATGTAACAACCGATGCGACGGGAAACTACAAGCATGAATTTTCCCAGTCGATTATCGAAGCTTCCATTAACGTGGAATTTTAATGGGAGGGACTAAGGAATGAAATCGAATATGAAAATGCATTTGCTCGGATTCTCTTCGATGCTGCTTCTTTCGACGGCAACGGCATTCGCTGCTCCGGAACAGGATACGATCGTTGTTCAGCAAAAATCGCTGCTTGAAAAACTGGATTCCCTGAACGATGCCGTTTTAGGTTTGCGGGTGAACGGTTCGGCTAAGGCGGGTGTCTTGACTTCAATGGCAAAATCGGATCAGTTTGCCGGCAACTCCCCCACGCAGGAAAGCCAGGCCTATACGACCGTCAATCTGGTGTTTACGGCCCGTCCGAGTTCCGAAACGGAAGTCCGTGTCGAGGCTCGCCTGCACAAGGATTGGCAGAGCGCCTATGAAGAGAATAACAATCCGATTATCGGGCACTGGTTCTCTTATGACGGCTTGATTCTGAACAAGCATTTGGCTTTCAATCTCGGCTACATGCGCGTCGGCTATACGCCTTACACGCTTTATACGCCGCAGCCGAACCTTTTACAGGAACCGGAAATTTTTGCCGAAGCCCGCTCCGAAGCGATGGCTCTCCGCAATCTGGATACGACATCTCGCCGTTTGCTCCAGGGTATCAATGTGGACTATCACAGCGGTGAAGTCGGTTTTCTGGATGATGTCCATGCGCAAGCTACCGGTGCGCGCCTTCGGAACATCGCCAAGAAAAACGACGAATCCTTCTTTGACTTTGACTGGTCTGACAGATACCTCTTCGGTGGACGCTTGGGCGTGGAAGCCTATGGCGCACGTCTCGGTGTGAACTACATCGAAGTATTCGATCGGAAAAAAAGTTTTTCTTCCCATGATCTCGGTTTGAGCGATACGGTTGCCTTGGAAGACAACAAGGTTTTCTCCGGAGAAATCGGCTTTGACTCGAAAAAACTGCTTCCCGATCTTCCTGTCGTCTTTGGGTTGAACGGCGAATTCGCCATGTCCTGGTGGAATGCGGACGCCTATTATCTGACAAGGAAGACCTCTTCAAGCTATACCTCCCAAAAGGGGGTGATTCCCAATGCGGATGGCGGCATGGATTCTGTGGTCTATGTTAGCGTAATTTCCAATACTTCCAATGTGATGGAATCACAAGAACTTGCAGACATCAAGGGAAATAGTTTTTATGTAGAACCTTATGTTCAAGGCGATTTTGGAGATTTCCACTTTGACTTAAAGGGTCGCTATCTGCAGAATGACAAAAAGTTCTGGTCGGAAATGGCTTCCGCGCCCGCCTATCGGGGTAATTCGGTTATCTTGAATGCAAACGGCCTGTATGCGGATTCGACCTATACCGGATTGGTATCGGCTTTCGGAATGTCTAGCCTAGAAAATCTTTATTTCCAGGTTTATAATTCCAACCCCTACAATGCGACAAATCTCCAGTCTTCGGATATGGCGAATGTCCTGTCGGCGGGGGCGGCTGAATCTCCGTATCTGTATTCGCGCCTATATAACAACTACAAGAATGTCCATGTCTATCGCAACGGATACAACGCAAACACGATCAAAAGACTTGAATTGAACGATGCGATGTTCCTGATGGACGGTTCGCTGGATATGGCGCTGCCGATGGGAATCGCGACTCCGGACCGCAAGGGCTTCTCTGTGGCCTTTGACGGTGACTGGAATTCGGCGATAAGCTTAAACGTTCGTTTTGCCCAGTATAATCAGGATGTGGTTGACAACAAATACACGCAATATGCCGTGGGAGCGGGAATCCGCCTTGATCAGGTTTTGAACCATTTTGATGTCCGCGATATCTTTGGCGATGAAGACAAGGCGTTGATCCAGCTTTCCTATGCGCATTCCGAAGAAGACGCCTACTTCCAGCGCAAGTCCGACCGGATTATGGGCGGCATTTCGGCCGGCGTTTGGGGACCGATCGGTATCCAGGCCGGGGTTGAACAGTTTACCCTGGAATACGGCATCGGTTTGTCCGTAACAAATTCTGCCCGGATAACCAAGGTCGAAGAAATGCTTCTTCGCGTCGGTCCGCGGATTAAAATCGCTCCGGCTTCGTATCTGTCTCTCCAATATGGGTTGCTTACGGACAAAGTTTCGTTTAACCGTGTGGGAACTGCGGAAGACGGAACAAAAATTGCCGTCGGCGATGAATTTTCTATCGATAAGAACGTAATCATGGCCGATGTCACGGTGAGTTTCTAAGAGGTAAAACGTATGAAAAAACTTTCTCTCCTTTTGCTTGCTCTTGGAACGGTTTCATTTACAGCGTGTTCTTCGCTGGATGTGAACAAGGCGGAATCTTTGGAAGAAAACTATCCGAAGGATTTTGTCGCTGCGGATTACATGGCTTTGCATCCGGGACTTCGCAGTTTGCAGATTCAGGATTTTGTCTCGCAACACAACAAGGGGCTTTCCCTTGAAAAAGATTCGATTGCGAACGACTCTGCTGCATTTTTCGCGGATACTTCTATTCTGCACAAAATCTACGTGAGTCCCTTCTATGCGGGATATACGGAAGAAATGTGGTCCGAAGATTGGAGCTTTTCGATTTCGGAAAACAAGGTCTGTAAGGAAGATACGATTTCTGTGCGTGTTAAACAGGCGGATTCCGTTCCTGTCAAAGTCTTTTTGGGAAAGCTCTCCTATGATTCGGAAGGGAAAATTATTGCCGTTGAAGGCTTTACAGATTCTCTAAAGACTCCGGAGTCTGCCGTTACCTATACAATTGATGGAGTTGTGTATTCTATCGTTAATCAGCGTGGCAGCACGGTGACGGTAACCGATACAAATTCCTGTGTCATTGTGCTTGATTCCGCAGAGGGCGGAATTCCAAAGGATAAAAGACGGCAATTATTGAAGTTCAATTTCCATGGAATAACGGACGATTTGGCAGCTCTTGCCGCTGTTCCTGTCGATACGTTTGCCATCAGCAGCCAATACCTGGTATTTGGGCAGTCTCATGGCTGGGCTTATCGTACTTGCCTGGATTCTGAAAAAGATAATCCGGTACAGTCCGAGGTGTATCCGATGAAAAAGCTGTATTGTGCTGACGGAGACGTTATTCGCGAAATCGCGAAGTGAGGATTTTATGAAGCTAAAGTTAATCGCACTTTCTTTTGTCTTGGGAATGGCTACAGTCGCAAGTGCCGCGGCGGATAAGGTTATCGGGTATTTTCCCTATTGGAGCCAATATTCCCAGTTCGCTCCGAAAGATATCCGCTATAATATGGTGACGCATATCCACTATGTCTCCTTGAGTCCGGCTTCTGACGGTTCGCTTGCTTTTGCGGACGATAACGATGCGGAAAATTTCAAGGAACTGGCGAAGCTTTCCTCTGAAAACAACGTAAAACTGATTGTAACGGTCGGTGGCATGGAACAGGAAGGAACCCTTTCGGAAATCGCCGCTTCGGAAGAGACGCGAGGCGCGTTTGTCGCCAACCTGGCTTCTTGGCTAGAAGAAAACGGCGCCGCCGGCATTGAACTGGACTGGCAAAACCTTTCGTCGGAAAATGCGGAGGCTTTCGGAACGCTTGTGCGCGCCATCAAGGATCGGTTTGCCGGAAAATTTGAATTTTCCGTGACGACCTACCCGCTTTCTTCTGCGGACGCTTATAATGCGGAATCCTTAAATGCGGCGGACTACATCACGGTCTTTGTTCCGGACCAGATGACGGAAGAAAACTCCGAGCTAAAGCCGAACCAGAGCGTTTCCATATTTGAAGAAGCGATGGGCGCTCTCGTGTCGAAAGGCGTCGAAAAGGATAAGATTGTCCCGGTTGTTTTCTTCTACGGAAAGTGCTTTACCGGGGCGAAAGCCTTGGGT
>JBNMGX010000035.1:0-12282 GCA_050872465.1 Hallerella sp. | reverse complement strand
GCCCAGGTTATCATGCGAAAGTTCCAAATCGTCCGTCGGCTTCAGGTAGGGGCGCTCCGTCGTGCTGCTGTAGCCGATGCTCATCGGCATGTGGAATCCCTGTTCGTCGGCAAAGAACTTGTTCCAGTTCACGCTCGCGTCCGCGGCGATGTCCAGCTTGGATTCCGCTTCGGAAAGCGTCGGCTTGGGCGACGATCCGCTCGTCGAAAGCGTCGCAAAGTTTCCGTCCTGGTAACGCGCCGAGGCGGAAACCGAAAGGAAATCCGCAAAGTTCGCCTGACCCGAAGTGCGGAACGCATAGCCCCAGTCGTTGTCCATACCCGAAAGCCGCAAATCGTCGATCCAGAATTCGCCTTCGAGGTCCGCCGGCGAAGCGTCCTCGTCCGCGATAATCACAAAGCGAATCCAGTCCACCGAAGTCGTCGAAGGGTTTCCGACAAGCTTCAAGACTTCTTCCCTTTCACCGCCGATGGAATCGACGACCGCTTCGAGGAACGGCGGACGCCGTCCTCTCTTCAGGTCGGAAAACGCGGAGAGCTTTTCGGAGAACGCGTTCGCGAGCCAGTTCCGTTCGTGGCAATCCGCAGCCCGCTCCGCTGCCGAGCAGTTGATCTTCACCGGCCTAAAGCTCCATTCGTAATAATCCGTCGAACCTTCCAGCGAACCTTCGCCGAACTGGAAAGCGAAGCGCACCGGAGTCCGCGTCGCATCGGTCGTATAGTGGATTTCCATCTTGAGCGTCTTATACTTCGTCAAGTCCTTTTCGTCCGAATCGAAAGTCCGCGTCGCACCGACCGACTGTCCCGGCGAAAGATTCTTATACGTCAAGACTAGAGCCGTTTCCTTCAACGCGGCATTCGTCTCCGAATCGCGTTCCGTCTTGGTGTTCGGGCTTTTGTAATACGTCCCCGAGTTTTCGCGGTTGTTGATTGTCGAAACGTTCAGGTAGGTCGTGTCGGATGTCGTCGTCGAACCGGAAATTTCCACTTCGCTGCCGTCAACGATTGCCGTCTGCGAACCGCCCGTCGAAGAGGTGACGAACTTGCTCGAAACGTTTGAAGCTTCCCAGGAATTTCCCATCACGCCCAGCTTCACGATCTGCACCTTCGCCTCGGCGACGCCGTTGTTGAGCTTTCCCATCCAAAGCCTCGAAAACTGCGCCTGGGTCAGAATCGTCTGATAACTTTCGCCGTTTTTGGAAACGACCGTGTCAAACTGGTCAAGCGGAATTTTCCATTTGCGCCAGCCGTTCTTGAGCGTTTCAAAATGCGCATCGTCGTTGTCGGAAAGGTCTATCCGGTAGCGGACAAACCCGATATCCGTGTCGAGCGAGCCGTTCTTGTTGATGTCTTCCGTATCGTATGCGCGTTCGCCCGAGTTGCCTTCCGTCCCGTTGATGGCTACCGGCGGATCGCTGGCATCGTCGAGGCTGTCGTCGAAGTTGTCTCGCGCAATGTCCGTATTCGTCGCATCGGAATTCGCACTCGTCTTGATGGTGCTCACGCAGCCGTTCATGCGGCAGTCCCAGACGGTCAGATGTTCTTCCGACCCGGAAAGCCCGTCGAGACCCTTATCGTGCAAAGCCGTCGTCGTTCCCAGATCGTTTTCGCCGTCATATTGCCCGTTCGGCGCATCGCCGTTGATGGAAAGGTCTTCGCTCACAAGCCCCAAATCCAAATAGATGCTTCCGACATTTCCCCGCGCGACGACTTCGATATACTTCATGTCACTCAGGTCCTGGTAATAACTTGAATTCGGGCGCATGATACCGCCCCAGCTGTTCCCCATCAGGTTGTCGTTCGGGCGGAGCGTGAGCTTCAGGACCGTCAAACGCTGGTTATCGACATCGCTGTTTCCTACAGTCGGGTAGATGTGCTTGTAGAGAACCGTGTTGTTGCTGTGCCAGATGAATTCGCCCTTGTGCTTGTAATCCTGGCTTTCGATGTAGGTGCTCGGATCCGTATCGACGCCCCCCGGAGGCGAGGCCTGGTACCAGGAAAGTCTCGACAGCGGATAGACAAGCCCCGATTCGCTGCTTTCAAAATCTTCGAGGAGAGCCGTCTTGCCGCTGCTCGTATTCGCATCGTGATAGCTGCTAGCAAATTCCGTTTCAAAGCGCCAGTTCGAAGCGGCCTTCGTCTCGATTCCGGGAATCCAGTTCACCACGTCCGTCATCCACTTCGTCGTATCCTGCAAGCGCAGGTTCATGCCCCAGAGAAAGCTCGAATAAGGTTCGCTCCCGAGCGTCGGCGTCGAAGCGGTCGTGCTCTGGCTCTTGTAGAGAGCCGTGATGCCGAAGAGCGACCCGTTTCCAAATCCATACCGCGAAAGGGGAAGCTCCGCACGGGCACCGAGCAGCACCTTGTTGTCGATTTCGAACAGAGGCTCGCATTCGAACTCCACCGAGATTTCCTTGTTCGGATCGAGAGCAGTTTCGCTCAGAAGTTCGATCTGCCCGAGTTCGTAGTTCACGTCGTAATCCACGCCGCGGGTGAGAACCGTCGAACCGGCCTTCAACTTTTCCGAGCCTTCCGAAATGTCCATGCAGCTGCCTGCGCTGACGGAATAGCTCGAGTTCGGATCGCGCACGCTGATGACCGAGTTGCGCCTCTTGCCGACACTTTCAAAATAGAAGCGGTTCGTGTACTTGGACGCGATGTTCGAAACGGGAAGCGTGTAAAGATTCGCCATCGCTGCGGAAGAATCCACGTTGCGGAAAGGCTCCAGGCAGTTTTCCCGCGCACGCGCCGAAGAATTCGCCCCGGAATACCACGAAAGCGGGCGGCAGGGCAGCCACATTTCGCCCGTATAAGAACCCGAAGCGTCCTTTTTAAAAATCGTCGCATCGCCGGTCAAAACGGTTCCTGTTATCGAATCGACCAGCCCGAGCGTCTTCAGGTAGGAACTCGAAACGCCCGACTTGTTTTTTAGGCGGAGCACGAAGCTCGAAGCACTCTCGTCCGAAATTCCGACCGAATAGACGTTCCGAAGCATCAGCTTGTCGATGCCTTCGAGTTCCGAAAGCGTCGCGTCCCACTGGATAAGGACTACCCTCGAATTGTTGTTTACGGTCGTCCCGGAGCGTCCCGTCCCATCGTCCGAGAAGCTCGCCGCGATAAGCGTATTCTTGTTCGCCCCGAGAACTTTCACGATGCCCGTTTTGCTGTCGTAGGAATAATCGTTCGCAGACATCGGGACCAGGCGGTCGATTTTCTTTTCGATGCGAGCGCCCGAAGGCGTCACATAGACCGCCGTGATATTTTCCACGACATTCGTCGTCGTGTTGGTCGGTGCGCGGCGGTAAAGCTTCAGGTTCGTCGCCGCATACGGAGACGTGCTGCGTCCGGCAAGTCCCGCGCTGACATAATTGCTACGCGCTTCCTGATTTAAAAAGTAGTAGCGGTAAGCGACGAACTGCTTGTCCTGGATCTGGAATTCCGTCGTGCTTGTGCTCGCGTTGATCGTGTACTTTTCCTGGCTTCCTCCGTCCTGCGAAGCGATAGTCGTAAGCCACCAGTCTCCGAGCTTCCATTCAGCCTTGATGCCGAACAGCCCCTTGTGATTTTCGGAATATCCCGTGAGTTCCGTTCCGGGAAGCGCAAGCGACGTCGTACCGGCCTCGATGCGCTGCAAGATGTAATCCTCGAATTCATCCTTGTAGGATTCCTCGTACACGACCCGAATCTGGTTTTTCGCACCGAGACCGCTTTCCACGTTGTTCACTTCCACGGTGATATACGGACCGATTTTTCCCTTGACCATAAAGCTCGGGTCATAGGAAAGTGTCGGGCTAGGGAACAGGTTGTCCTTGGTGCTGCCCGGAGCATCGTCCTTTTCTCCACGGCCCGAAAGCCGGATATCCATCGTCCCTTGCAGCATGAGCTTCGGCTTGTCTAATCCAAAGTCCTTCATCCACGAGGGCATGTTGATGGGAATGTCAATGTCGTAGAGCGTTGCGCCTTCCGGGGCGGCATAGCCTCCGTCCTTTTGACCGGCAAAGGAGTTCAGCCACAGGCGGTTAAATCCGATGTCGTACATGTCCGAAACGTAAGAGGCAATCTCGGGGTAAGTCGCAGACCACATTTCCGCCGTATCGCGGCTTATCGGGTTCACATACTTTTTGGAGACTTCCATTTCGCGGTTTTCAAAGTCGATGTTGTGCTCGAACCGTTCGCTCTTCGGGGGATTCATCAGCCGGTCGCTCTGACCCACACCGCTCTTCGGGACTAAATCCGAAAGCGGGGTCACGTTAGGCGGGAGCGAAATATACTGGACGGAACTTTTGCCCGAACTCACCGCATTTTCGGACACAGCGGAATCCGCCGGCTCGGCAGGAGACAGCGAAACCAACAGGACAAAAGCGGCTAAAAGCCTTTTCATTTTCGTTTCGATCCGGACATCATCATACATGCGAGGCAAAAAACGTTTTCCAAAATACAGAAAAAGCGCCTTTCCGCCCACAAAAGCCGATAGAAAGTAATAATTTTTGCATCGTTTGTTTGAGGAGGCGGGCTGTTCAGCGAACCGCTATCAGGGATTAGAGAGGAATTAGCAATGAGCAATTAGCAATGAGGAATTGACAGTCTAGCGAACTGTAAGTTGTCAGGAATCAGTGGTTAGTGGTTAGAGCTTAGTGCTGAGAGCTTAGTGCTTAGATTTGCAAACATCTATGTTCTATTTTTCAGCAATTTAAATCCCGCTATTCTAAGCTCTAAGTTCTCTCAACTCAGCTCTGAATATCGGGTTTGACCCGGCAATCTGTCCTCAGTTCTAACCCAGAAACAGCGTGGTCCTGGGGGTGGTTGCAAGGAAGGGGGACCTTGGCCTTCGCAACTTGGAAAGGTCCCCCTACCTTGCCCCAGGCCGGGTAGGCCAACTTATTCAGTCCCCCACACAACGGACAAAGCCTCTATAAACTTCTACTCCATAATGGTCTGAAATTTCACGCGTCGCTGTACATGTCAAACAAGGAGTACCACCCGCCAAGATGTTACGATAATGAAAGCCTCCATCAGCAGCTAGCATCGTAAACAACCCTTCATCCGTTATATAGGCAGAAAGATTTCCGTACATATCCGAAAAATCTGCGTCTAAATTTTGTCTAGTAATATCTATCGTCTGCGTCCATACAGGCAAAGTCGAAAAGCCAAACAAATCCACGCCGTTGACCCCTCGGTTTTGCCCATCAGAAGTAGTACCAGATCCTGTTGGCGTCAAAAACCCCCAACCGCCTTCAGTACAACCCGCCCAACCATAATTAGCCCAAAGCGCAAGCAGCGGCTCGACACCTTGGCTATGAGCCGTTACAAAAGCAAGCAATTCATTCCATTCGCTGCTGTCCGGAAGATGGAATCCGGCAGGGCACAGCCCGGCCTTGTCCGAGACAGAAAGGCTTTCGGCTTCATACAGGCGTCCCGCACTAAGAATCAATTCAGCGGCAGAATCCGCAAAGGCGCGATCAAACATCCACATACCCACACCACTAGGTCCATTTTTCCTACCCCTCCAATATGTGCAAAAAGCACTCGTATCCGTTGTAAGACAGGCTTTGGGATCATTTGTAACGCTACCCGGAATATCCCTTCGCAAATCTTCCGCCATCCAAGTCTGCTTTCCTATCCGAACAGTCCGATAGACTTCGGAATCCCGCAAATCGGTAACAGTCCCGAAAACAGGTTTTTCGAAAATTTTGCCTTCAAAGCAAAAATTTGCCTTCGGGTCAAAAGGCTCGCCCCCGCAAATCGCCTGGTAAAGGAAAGTCGTATCCAAACCGCAAACCTGGAGAAAAATCCAGTTCTCCTTTTCGATTATCGAGCAACTTGCCAAAGAGCCGTTCTCGCCATTTGCCCCAAGCGTCCCATCCGCACCGTCCTTTCCATGATAGATGACGCCGACGGAATCGCCGTCGCAAACCATCCGGTAGCCCGAAGAATCCTCCAAGATTTCGAAATCACAGGCGAGCTTTTCCCTGCGGGAAGCAAGCGGAAACCAGCCGGTATCGCCACAAACATAGGCGCTTTTCCTTTCGGCGACATAGAGCATTTTTCCGAGAGTCTCGCTTGAACATTCCCCGAGCGAAACCGTTTCCATCCCGGACGGAGAGACTACCCGCGTCACATCGTCACCGCAGGCGACGAAAAAAGCCGCAACCAAAAGACTGGACAAAAAGAGTTTATCTGTTTTCATTGAAAATTCCTACCTCGGAGTAAAATTCTGATTTTCAGTCCTGTTCATCTCGAACACAACGGACACTTGATAAAAATTCCCTATCATAATCACGGCCAACTTTTTTGAACATTCTAGATAAATATATACGGCTCATTCCATTCCCTGCGGCTAGCTGGGCAAAAATGTAGCCAAAGCACGAGCCGCTCGCACACCAAGAAGAATCGCCTTGATAAAAGTCCGCAGCCCAAAAAGAAGCAATATCATCCATTATTTCCGCTTCGCGTTCACCCCAGCCACCTTCACCATATTCAGTTGGTTCGCCTTTAGCACCGGTCGGCTTTGCGTCAAACCCAAACAAGTCGATTCCGTTATCACCTCCCACGAAATCCCATCCCGTTCTTGACTTCAAAACCTTGCCAATCCCTTCGTACGCCATCCGGTCCACAGTGTTAAACAGCCAAGCCCATTCTTCGGATGTCGGAATATGCCAGCCTTCCGGGCAAATGCCTCGCGCCGGTGTTTCCAGATTACATTCCGTAACTCGCGCCTCACCACCGTTATCAACAATACCATAAGGATTCGAACAGATAAGAGGAGTTCCTCTGTACTTACCAATAGAATCAATCATGTCAAACCATTTATAGTAGAGGCCATATTCCAGACAACGCAGCGTATCGTCCAAGCAAGAACTGCTGTCCGTTACAAAGCGAAGATTGTCCGCCATCCAAGTCTGGCTCCCGATTTTGACCGTCCGATAGCTGAAGCCGTCGCGCGCATCGATAAGCGTATCATAAACGACTTGCGCATAAAGCCTATCACTATAGCAAAAATGCGTCGCCGGGTCATAGGGTTCGCCGCCGCACAGCGCTTTCGAAAGCACGGTCGAATCCTCGCCGCAAATCTGCAAAATCGTTCCGTTGGCATTGTCGATAAAAAAGCAGTCCCGTCCATCCAAGCCGCTTTTTCCCTGCTCGCCCTTTGCTCCGTTCTGTCCGTCCATTCCGTTCAAAACCGTTCCCACCGTGTCCTCGCCGCAGACGATTTTATAGCCGGAACCGTCCGAAAGGGCTATCAAGACGCAAGGCTCCGCATCGGGTTTTGATACCAGATTTTCCCATTTCGAATTTTCACAGACATACGCCGAAGCGTCTTCCGAAATTACCGCCATCTGTCCCTGGTTTTCGGGGGAACATTCCGGCAGGGAATCCGCCTTTCCAAGAACGACGGTCTCCACGGGGCGGACGACCTCCGTCACGGAATCGCTACAGGCAATAAAGAACGCCACGGTGCAGATTACAAGGGAAAGCTTTCCTATTCTCATCGACAAATCCTCTTGGTTAAATTCCTTGACCGCTAGCCATCGTCCCGAATACATCTGACCGAGGAACCTTTCGTAATGCCCTCGTTCTCTACATATTTTACGCCATCGGAAGAAGCGACAAGGGCGTCATAAGTGTCCAAAACAAAATAACCGCCTTCAGCACTCAGAAAACGCGCCTCGATAGAGATTCTATAAAAATCCCTAGATTCAATACAATAGCCCTGCTTGTCAAAATGTTCTTCCATAAAACCGCCAGGAAGCGCTCCAAAGCCGAACTCGTCCGTTGCCAGAATATTTTTACTCCAGCCATTTACAGAACGCAGACTGCCCCCCACATTTCCCCCGCCATTTTCCGCCACGAAAGCGAACAGGGATTTCCACTCCGTCGAATCCGGCATGTGCCAACCGGCAGGGCAGAGCGTTTCAATCTCCCGGTTTGTATAAAGCCGTCCAAACTTTTCACAATACTCTCCATTCTTCTCATAGCAAACCCCAAGCAAAAACCTACCGCTACCATCGGCGCCACTACTAAAAAGACAACCCCAACCACTCTTACCACTCGTACTGTCGCGAACATACGTCTTATATCCTGAATAGTTCAAGTTTTCCGCCATCCACACCTGCTCGCCGATTCGAACCATCCGATATAGCCGCATATTCCGCGAATCGCAAAAGGCGCTGTCCGGATCATAAAACACATCCCGGCAAAAAGCCTTATAGAGCATCACGGAATCTTCGCCGCAAATCTGCCAGAACGAGCCGTCGCCGTTATCCGCCGAGTGGCACGTCTTGCCTGCGGCACCGTTTTCGCCAACGTCCCCGGTTTCGCCGTCCTTGCCGTTCTTTCCGTTAGAGACGACGCCGAGCGAATCCCCGTCGCAGACAATCTTGCTGCCCGAACTGTCCGGGAGCATCTCCGTCATGCAGGAATGCCCTTTTACGTCCGGCGTAAGGCTCTTCCAGCCCGAATCTAGGCACACATAGACTTCTTCCTTTTTCGGAATTAAGAACATCCCGCCGATATTTTTCGCATCGCACAGGGGAAGCGAATCCACGTCCGCCGCAATTTCCAAGCCTTGCGGTTCTCCTGCGACGGTCTTTGTCACATCGTCACCGCAAGCGGACAAGAGTGCAACCGTCAAAATGCCAAGCGCACACCATTTTATCATAAAAATCCCTTCTGCGTGTTATTTCGGCTTTCTGAACTTTCATACAGCGTCATTAAACCGTTTTTCAATCGTTTAATATAGCTAATCATTTTTAAAAGAGGTGGTTAAAAAGTTATTTCCGGGTGATTTTCGTCAATTTCAAATGCATCGAGAGCATAAGTGACAGAAACAGGATTAAATACACCGGCAAAAGCGAAACGCCCAAATTCCTTGCGACAAGCCCGAATAGCGGAGGCATCAAGGTCGTCCCGATATAGGCGCTCGCCATCTGGATTCCCACAAAAGCCTGCGAATTTTCCGCCCCGAAACGCTCCGGCGTCGAATGGATGATACAGGGATAAACCGGCGCACAGCCAAGCCCGATGGCGACAAGCCCCGCCAAGGAAAGCGTCTTCACCGGCAAGAACAAGAGGAAAATTCCAACGAGAATGATACAAAGCCCGAGCCGAATCATTTGGTCGTCGGAAAGACGCATCGTGACAAATCCCGAAAGCGCACGCCCAATCGTAATCCCCACGAAGAAAAGCCCGGCAAGACTTGCGGAAACCTCTGCCGAAAAACCGCTGGCACCGTTTAAATAACTCGCAGCCCAAAGTCCCGTCGTCTGTTCCACGGCGCTGTAGCAAAAGAAGCAGAGCATCATCGCCTTCGCTCCGGGCATTCCAAGAGCTTTCCGCAGCGGCAACGGTTCCGACTTTTTCTCGTTCGCCATATCCGAACGCCTTTTCCACAAAGGGAGACTTGCGAACAGGACAGCGACAAGCCCGAACTGGACAACCGAAATAATCCGGTAGCCGCTAGTCCAATTCATCCCGTGTGAAAGCGCATATCCCATCGCGTATGGACCGAGGGTCGCTCCGATTCCCCACATGCAATGGAGCCAGCTCATGTGACGGCTCTTATAATGAAGCGCGACGTAGTTGTTGAGAGCGGCATCGACGGCTCCCGCCCCGAGGCCATAGGGCACCGCCCACAGGCAAAGTTCCCCAAACGAACCGCTCACCGAAAAGCCGAACAGCGCAACCGCGGTCAGGAGCACGCTAAAGGCGTTCACCTTGCCAGCTCCAAAAAGGCGCGTCACCCGGTCGCTTACAAGCGACGACACGACCGTTCCCACCGCGATAATCATCGACAGGATGCCCGCATACGAAATAGGCGTCCCGAGTTCCGGGTAGATAGACGGCCACGCCGCACCGAGCAGCGAATCGGGCAGGCCCAGACTCACAAACGAAACGTAAATGACCGCTAAAAGCAGATTTGCCATCGCCGTCAAATATAAAAAGGCCCGAATCGCTTCGGACCTTTTCCGTTTTTAGGAGAACGACGGAAATTACTTCAAAAAGACATCGATATCGCCTAGGCATTTTTCCCAGGACTTGTCCTTCGCCACGAGCATCTGCATGATCTTGTCGTAGGTAGCGGTCGTGCCGAAGCCTTTCCACAGGCGACGTTCCACATTTTCGCCGGAATCCTTATCAATTGTGGTAATCGTGTCGTAGTAATCCTTGTTGTCCTTGAATTCGTTTACGAGAATCGATTTGAGGTAGTCGCCGTAAATATGCGACGCATACTTGAGCAGCGAATTGTTGAAGTCGATTTCGTTTACGACCAGATATTCAAAGTCCTGGATCGGGTTGCCGTAGATGAGCCAGTGGCGAAGCGCAATCGCTACGACGACATCGCGGACCGCGCTGCGGAAGAGGAACTTGTCCTCCAAGCGACCGTTCCACGTGATGCGCGTGAGCGGGTTCGCATCGTTCGCTTCAATTGAAACGCCCTTTCCCGGAACGACATTGCGGTTCTTGATCGGAAGCCGGGTGAGAAGCTGCCACGCTTTCGTATAGGCGATTGTCTTGCGCACAAAATCGCGTTCCTTGTCCGGAGCGACCCGCAGGAATGCGCCGAAGCAGTGCTGGTAAAGGCTTTCCTTGTCGAAGATGCAGTCCGAGGAGCGGCTTTCGGAAATTTTCCCGTCCATCATGAAGAGCGTTTTCGCAAGTTCGGGCCGCATACGGACTTCGAGCTTGCGCGTGCGCGCCTTCAGGCGGACACCGTCCTTATAGACATAGGTAAAGCCTTCTTCCTGGTAACGTTGCCAGATGAAGAACTGCAAATCGTCCGCCGCGCGAAGATGGTAGCTGAACACCGGATTCTGTCGGTTATTCGCCATTGTCACCTGCCGCAGGAAGGCATCCGCTTCGGGATACGGCACCACGACCTTGATCAGCACGAACGGATTCACCGGATTCTTGCTCTTCTTGAAATAGCTTTCGTAGGTAAAGAGGGACTGCGCCCCGTTGATAATCTTCGGGCGTTCGATTTGCAGAACCTTCTTGCCGTCGCGGTCCTTCAGGCGCAGGTCGTCGCCCGTGAGCGTCATACCGTTGTGAAGGAACGGGAAGTCGCTTGCATCGTTCGCCTTTTCCATTTCCTGGAACGCATCGATGAGAGCGGCATTCGTATGGGTCAGGTTCCCGAGATACGTGCGAATGTTGCTCGAAACGATCGCCATGTTGTGCTTCGTCTTGAGACGTTTTCCCAAAGACTGGTGGTAGTCGAAAATGGTGCGGATCGGGCAGAACCCGACAAAGAGTTCACCGCTCTTACTCGTCATGTGAAGCGGTTCGTCCTGCATCACGATATCGAGTTTGTCATCGTTGTTGCGGAAATCCTTTGCCAGGTCATCGTGTTCCGCCCGGATTTCGAGCTTCGCCCGGACATCGGACTTCCAGATGTTCAGCTTGCGGCGCATATCCTTGAGCGTGCGTTCCATTTCCGCATCGGTCACGTAACGGCTAGAAAGCGTCCGAAGTACCGTGATTTCAAGCGTTTCCATGTAAGGACGGCTCGCCGGCTGGTCGCCGTCATCCTCTGCGTCCGAAGCGTCCATCTTGATGACATCCCACGGGTCGGCTTCTTCGCGAAGCGACATAAAGAACGGATTATCCGGGTCGCTCGTGCGGAAAACAGCAATCTGGAGCTGTTTCAGGTCGTGCGCCAGATTGTGAACAGCTTTTTCAAGCGGGGTCGATTCGTCAATAAAAATGAAAATTTCGAGAAATCCCTGAGAATACTGGAATCCGTGGAAACATCCCTCTTCATCCAGGTTCAAGTGCCTTAATGCCTTGATGCGATCCGTCGGATCGTTCGGGTTCAAGCTCAGCAAGCTGGCTACAAAAGAAAGTCTACGTTCTTGCGCTTTCGTCAGTTCCATTTTAATCCTCTAGTAACTCCGGACCCGGAGTTTTGACTATGCCTATACATAGATAATTAAAATATCACTTCTTTTCGAGATTTTCCACGAAAAAAGATGTTTCAAAATTTTTACAAATCATTCAAGGAATGTTTTTGTATGCAAAATAGACATTTTATGCATTTTTAGTTCATCATGTGAAGAATGGAGCGAGCAGAGCTTAGAACTTAAAATTGCGGACATTTAAGTTCTCGGGATGAGTTTAGCGGAACACGGGACGAGGGAACTTGAAACGAGTTCTCTAAGTTCTAAAATCTCAGATCTAAGCTCTGACCATGCTCCAGGATGACCGCCTAGAAGTAAAAGTTCGCTCAGACGCACCGTATCCCGCCCACCGAGTCCCGCTTCCCATTCTACTCCCTATTCCCTTC
>JBNMGX010000034.1:0-12376 GCA_050872465.1 Hallerella sp. | reverse complement strand
GCCCGATATTTTGAACAAATTAAAGTCGCTGACAGGAAAAACGTGGATGGAGCGCCACCGCCGCGAAGACCTTTCGCATCTTTGGATGGACGATGCGAACAAAATTCTCCTTTGCAAGATGAAGCTCGCCGCCGAAAATTTTCCCGAATATTCCCTGCCTGCGTGGAACGCGGAAGACATCGAGCTTGTCACCGAAGATTTTCTGGACGGGCATTTTCTTCTCCGCGAACTCACCCCGGAACTTTTCCGTTCCAAGATGAAGGAATACTTTGGAGAGAACATGATTCCCTGGCTCGGAAAAATGTTTCCCGATACGCTCGCGCTTCCCAACGGAAAAAAGGCGCGCTACCGTTACGCGGAAAATTCCCCCGTGGAACTTTCCGCCCGCATCGAAGACTTTCTGCCTTTCCGCGGCGAGCATTTCATCGCCGAGGGAAAGGTCAAGGTTCGCTACGACATTCTCGCCCCGAACTTTCGAACCGCCCAAAAAACATGGGACCTGACGGGATTCTGGAAAAACACCTACCCGCAGATACGAAAAGAGCTTCGGGGAAGATACCCGAAGCATCCTTGGCCGGAATCGGTCGATTAATTTATACGGAATTATTCCTCTTCGATTGCCGTCCAGTTCTTCGGAGCGGCATACTCATCCGACGTATCGGAATTTTCGAATTCGAAAGATGTCGCTTCGACTTTGGAAAGCGCTCCATATTCCACCGCCGGACATTCCACCTTTTTTGCAGCGGAGCACTTCTCGACAGAGAGAACCAGATAGTCCCCGAAAACAGCCCATGCGCCTTCGCGCTGGATCTTGGTCGTATTATCGCTCAAGCCTGTCTTGCCCTTGACCGTAAAATTTTCCCCGCTAAACGAAAGCGTCCAGCGAAGCGTATCGTTGCTTTCAGAGCGCCAGTCGGCAGCCTTCAAAAGTGATTCGTCCGGATAATCCACGGTCATTGAAGAGACGCTGTAGTCCTTTTTCGAAATGTCATTGTCAAACTCGTATGCTCCGCTAGTTTCCTTGGCCGCATAGGAATTGAGAATCGAGACATAGCCGGCAAAATAGACGGGAAGCGTCAGCAGACGCTGGCGATGGACATCGTAATAGCCCGCTTCAAAGGCAGCCGATTTGCCGCTGACTTCGCGGATATATTCCCCGTTTTTATAGAAGCGGTATATCGAACTCGAATCGCCGTTGCTCCATTCCAGAACCTTTCCGACAAGGCTATCGCTTTTGGCGAGATACCCGGGTTCAACCTGTCTTGTCGCCTTTTTTACGGCAACCGGTTTCGCATCGTCGATTTTCACCATCAGCGTCGAATCGTCCATCGAAAATTCCAGGCGGATTCCTTTCTTAATCCAGGCGAGGACAGAATCTCCCTTGCTATGGTTCGCAGCAAAGACATAGCCCGATGTAGAATCAAACGCAAGAACGCCGCTTGAAAGATCCGCATGGGAAACGATTGTCCCGTAAGAAGTTCCCGCATTTGCCGTATCGACAAACCAGAGCGAATAGAGGCCGTTTTTCCCGGCGGAAAGCCAGAGGTTCGTGCCGAACTTTAAACCGAGATCCATATTCGGCAAAAGGTTTTCCGTGTCAAAAGCCGGAGTCGGATTATCCGGAGACGACGATGACGAGAGAACCTCTCCCGAAGACGATGAATCTGCTTCGCGGCTCGCACTGCTGCCCGAATCACTGCACGCGGTAAATGCGAGAGCGCTTCCGGCAACGATAGACAAGATTTTATTCCATTTCATAAATGCCTCTTTGTTTTTTCTAAATCTATACCATTCCACGCCAAATGGCAAAGGATTTTACGCTAAAACGGCGAACCGGGCCTATAGCCCAGATCCTTTTCCGCATCGGCGATTTCCGGAGCCGCATCGTAGCGGAAACCAGCCAGCGCCTGTTTCGCCGAAACGCTCCCCGGAAGCAGAAACTGCTTCAACAAAGCCAAAAAATGGCAAAGCCAGAGCGGCACGCCATGAATCTTTTTCTGGATTCCGACCCTTTCCATCGAAATTTTCGCCATGTCAAAAAGAGACAGAACCTTTGACCCCGCCAACGCATAGGTTTTCCCGACAGCAGCCGGAGATGTCGCGGCAAGCGCAATTCCTTCGACCAAATCCTCCGTTCGCACAGGACGCTTCAAGCACTTTCCCTTCCCCGGCAAAAAGACAAGCGGCATCTTCTCAAGATATTTCACAAAGAGCATGTATTCCGCCCCGCCCGTTTTTTCGACAACCAGGGTCGGGCGAACAATCGTAAAGGGAATTCCCATGTTCTTGACCAAGGTTTCGGCACGCAACTTGCTAAAGCCGTAATCGGTCAAGTCCGGATACGTAACCGAGATGCTCGATACAAAAAGAAATCTCTTGACCCCGACGGACTTTGCGGCGAGAAGAACGTTTCGCGTTCCATCCAGATTGATTCTTTCAAAATCTTCCTTATTCCTCGCAAGGATAACCGCAGCCAAATGGCAAACCGTATCCACATTTTGAAACGCGGCAAGTAAAGAATCCGGTTGCCGAACATCGCCGTAAAAAATTTCAACTTCCCTGGGGAGACGCCTTGATTCGCCTTGCCCGGGAAGAGTCAAGACGCGGACGGAATGTCCCATCGCAAGGAAGCGTTTCGATAACCGAGCACCGACAACGCCCGCACCGCCTGTAATCAGGATATTAGCCATAACGTCCCAAAAATCGCAAGAAAGAAATTCGCAATACTCGGAAACCGTAAGGGATTACGGACAGATTCGATTTTTCATCCGCATAGCGAGTCTCGATGGGCACTTCGGAAATTTTGAAACCTTTCGCATCCGCAATCGCCAGGATTTCCAGGTCGATATCGAAAGAACCGCTGAGCTTTGACAGCTCCAATGTTTTTAGAAAATCCGCCCGGTAAGCGATAAGCCCGCTGTGCCTATCCGTTAATTTGTTTGTAAAAGCGATGTTCTCGATTTTCGTGAGGATCTTTCCGCCGAGAAACTTATAGAAAGGCATCTTCCCGGCCCGGGCACTTCCCTTTTGGGCAAGCCGTGACCCCTGCACCGCAACCGTCCGGCTGTCCTCCAGAGCCGAAAGCATCCGGGGAATCGCGCTTGCCGGATACTGCCCATCACCATGCAGGCAGACCGCAAACCGAACGCCATTTTTTTCCAAAGATTTCGCCCGGGATATTCCGCATTTGACGACCGCGCCGTAGCCTTGGTTAGAAGCAAACGATTCGATGCGAATCCGCGTACGGATTTCGCTTTGCAAAAAATACTCCGCCACTCGCCGCGTTCCGTCCGAACTGCCGTCATCGACAACCAGAACCTCTTCCGTGCGAAGCAGAACTTCACCGGGAATCGACCGGAGCAAATCGGGAAGCTCCTTTTCCACGTTATACGCGGGAACAAAGAGAAGCAGGTCGCGTATCATGCCCGATTCGCCGAATAATGCTTGACGAACCAGAACAGAGATTCTTCAAGAGCGGTTTCGACGGGAACCTTCGCTTTGAAATCCAACAGGCGCTTCGCCTTTTCCACCGATGGAACGCGGCGCAGGGAATCCTCATAGCCTTTGCCGTAGTATTCTTCGCCCGACAAAATCTGACATCCGGGGAGTTCGCTTTCCGAAAGGGAAGTTATTCGCACAAAGATTTTCCGCATTTTCTCGGCGAGTTCGAGAATCGAAAGTTCGTTATTCGCGTTTCCCACATTGAATGCCTGTCCCAAGGCTCTCTCCGCATGTTGAAACAAACAGAACATAAACTCGACAGCATCCGCAATCGCGGTAAACGTCCGACGGGCAGCTCCTCCGTTTACAAGGACCATCGGCTTTCCCTGCACGAGCGCGCTTGAAAAACAGGCAAGAACCCGCGGAATTCCTTCCCCATCAAAGCCCGGCATAAAATCCATCCACGGTCCGATGAAATTAAACGGACGCACGATACTGTATCGCAGATTCGGAATCGAAGCGATAAGGCGTTCGGAAAGTTGCTTGGCGACGGCATACGACCAGCGCGATGCCCCGAGCGGACCCTGGACAAAATCCGATGAGTCTTCATCTAGGGCGACAGCGCTTGCGCCTGTTTTCCCATAGACTTCCGAAGTCGAAAAATACACGAGCCAAGAACCGGAAAGCGCGCACTTTTTGGCGAGAGCAGCCGGATGCGTAAAATTGCTCTCGATGACCGCTTCCGCCTCTCCCATGTAACGGCTCGGCGTGCATATCGCGGCAAGATTCACCACGATTTCGCAAGAGGAAACGCGCTCGACGACGCCTTCTGCAGCGATATCGGCCTGTAAAAACTCCAGCCGCGGATTTCCCGCAGCGATCAGATCCCGCACCCGGTGAAAATCCAGATCGACGACAAGAACTTTCCACCGCGTCCGCGCCACAAGCGCATGCAGGAGATGCGTTCCGACAAATCCCCCGCCGCCGACAAGGGCAATCGTCAGGTTAGGATCGTCAGGGCGACAGTCAAGACGGTTCAACTTATTCCTTAACGGTAAACGTTTCTGAATCGCCGCGGATCCTTCCCGAATTGTAGGCTTCCACCCGTACAAAGGCCTTGTCGGAAACCAGGACGCGTTCCGGATCCAGATAGGCGGAAACCGTCGTACAATGCGCTCCGTCAGGCGCTTCATCCCCGACAGAAGTTTCGAACAGGTTCACGCCCTTATCGTTTTCGTCCGCCTTGTAATAGACCTTGAAGCCTCCGGCGTTTTTGTACTTTGCGACAAAAGTTACCTCAACCGAATCGCCAAGCTTGAAAACGTCCCCGCCAGCCGGCGTGAATACCTTGACCCCGTCTTCGGAAAGGTTACAACCGAAACCTTCCCCGTCCGAACTCGAACTGGAACTTCCGCAGCCCATGAGAAAGGCTGCGGCAAGACAAGAAGCGAAAAGCGAAATTTTATTCATTTTTAACTCCTGAAATTAAAGGAAACTGGCCTTGATGCCGATAGCGAGCGTCCATTCTTCAAAAAGCGATCCGAAATCGGGCAAATTCCATTTTTGCATCGGTTTTTCATCATATTCGTCATTCGGGTTCGCCGCATTGGACTTGTCGTGCAGCGGAAGCGAGAACGCGAGAAATATCGGATAGTCCGAGCGCGAGAACTCAAGTCCATAGACAAAGGCCATCGACCATGCCAGGTGATCCGGGTCCGGACGCGGATCGTAAACACCCACCTTTTCCGACGGAATCCAGGCAACGCCAAGCGGCGCGGAGAACGTGACACCAAAAGAATGGACAAAGTTTTCCTGCCCGCGATAAGCGTAGGCGAGGCTTGCCGAAACGCTCGGCGGCGTAAAGCCCCCCAGATCGTTTTCGCCATACCACTTGAAATGGTATTCAAAGCGATCATCCCCTTTTGTATCGTAATCCTTGAAGTAGGAGTCGTTGAACTCATTCTCGCCGCCAAAGCGGATGTTGAACGGGTGCGTATAGGTAAGCGAATAGAGCCACATCCCGTTTTCCGTATCGCGGGTATAGTTCCATCCGAGGGCAGCCGAATAGACGCCCGAACCTTTCTGGAAACCCGTGGGAAGGAACTCCTGCGAAGCGTCCGTTCCCCGCTTGATGTCATACTGGCCAGTCGGGATCGTGAGCGCAAGCGAAAGGTTCGCCGCGCCACCGCTGCCGATGATTTGCGAAACGTCGATTGAAACATCCCCGATACCTCCGGTCGTGCGGTCGAGCGGAGCCTGGTTCGTACGATACTGGACCTCGCCGCGGTGCGTCATGAAGGGGACCGAAACCCCGACCGACGTCGTCCACAGAGGTTTAAAGGAAAAGCGGGGCGTAAACGTAAATGCGGAATAGTTCTCGCCGATATTCATCTTGGTAAAGACTTCCGCTTCGACAAGGCCGCCGTTCACCCCTTGGCCTATCCACTTGATGCCGTCCGAAGTTCCGCCTCCTCCGCCGCCGGCACCGCAACCGCCGATCGATTGCCATGGGGTCTCTGGAGCGTTCGGGACAAGCAGCGAAAGGGAAAGTCCCAAGGCAGAAGCCAAAGCGATGGATAAAACTTTTTTCACCGGTCATCTCCTCAGGGAATGTAGAGCAAGTAGCCGTTGTTCGTACCGGTCGAAACGAAATGCCCGCTCGGGGAACGCCCACCGATCAGCGGAACCGGAGCGACTTCCCGGACATCCCCGATCCACTCGACAGAGATGTCGCTCGGAGCGGAAGCGTTCACGGAAACTTCGCGCATCGCCGTTCTCCCGACCGAAGCGTTCCATGTGGATTCCTTGAGCAAATCGCTCTTGCTCAGGTAGGAATTTCCAGGTGCGAACTCCGCCCAGACCACAAATTGCCGACCGTGAAAACTCCACCAATGCGGAAAGACCGGATTCGAAATCATCTCACCGGACTTTTCCATTTCGATAGGTCGCGATTCGGGCGAAAGTTCCTGCAAGTATGAATTCCACGCATACGAAGAACTCAGCTGGTGGTAGGCGATAAAATTTCCATCGGGCGAAATCAGCGGATTTCCCAGTTCATCTCCCGCAACGGAATCAGGCCTAAAAAGCTTGACGGGCTTTTCGCTCTTTGCGTAATCCACATACGCAAGTCCCGAACCGTCCGAATAGACGAGCTTCACCGCGTCCGTTCCGAAAAACATTTGCAAGGAATCCGTCGAATCGACTTCCGCCTTGGGAGCGCCTACCCACAAATGCGGGTCCGCATACTCCCCGACAGAGCTATCGACCAGAAAGAACGTCGCATTATCCGAAAGCCGCGCGGCAAAAATTCCATATTCGATTTCATCGCAACCCTTGGTTCCTTTGGCGTTAAATCCTCCCAAGGCGACGACAAAGCGTCCGTCCGCACTCCACTCGGGATCCTGAAATTCGCATTCGACGCCGGGAACGGAATCGGTCATCAGAAACCAGAGAACCTTGCCCGCGGTATCGGAAATCGTCAGGCGATCATGTTCCCCGACCTTGCTAGTCGAAAAGCCTTTCGGGGCATCGCTCACGTTCAACGTTCCCGAAAAGTTCAGCCACAGCATCGACGCCGGGAAATTTTCCTCGTCCATCGTCACCGAGGGATTGCAGATCTGGTGACCGCCGTTCACATCAAAGAGCGTTCCAAAATCCGACTGGTTGCTCTCGCCTTTTGACGCGCTGTCCGCCTCGTAGCGTTCCGGGCTGTAACAGGCGAAAAGAAGTGCCAGGGAAAGAAGCGGAAAGATTTTTTTCATCGGGAATTTCCTGTTGTATCGGACAACATATCGCCCCGCTTTTCAAGAGAGCGCTCCTCGCGAACTTCTTTCACCGCAGAATCCTGGAGCGCTATCGCCTCCCGAATGGAAACGAGCTTTTCCGGTCTGACGGTTTCCCTTTTGAGAGGCTCCGGGGCAGAGCGCCAAGGAATCGGTTCGCGGAACGGGCGGTTTGAAATATCCAGGGTATCGGCGAACAAAAGTTCCCATTTCGCATTGAAGGTTGCCGCCCATTCGCGGAGCCAGTTTTTACGGGACTCCCGCTCAAAAATCCAGCTGCTCGCGTTGTAGCGCCAATTGTGCATGTCCGCTGTCACGAAGACGGGATGCCCGCCAGCAAGCCTGTTGAAGATAAAAGCAGCCCGGCGCGTAGCCGGAGCGCCCGTGATGAGCAGAACCGTATCGTTTGCAGAAGTCCGACGCTTCAACCAGGGAATTGTCGAAACCGCTTCTTCAAGCGTACTCGGATCGTCATGGCGAAAGATGAATAAACGCCCGGCATCCACGCCGATACGCTCCAAATCCTCCGCATAGAAATCCGCATTGTTCCTGTCGCGGAAAACCCGCCGCCCGAGCACCAGAAGCGAATCCGCCCGACCTTCACGCACCAGGTCAGCGGCAAAGTCCGAACGTTCCAAGTCCCCGCTCTGCCCGTCCAAAATAACAGCCCAGCCGACATGTCCAAACGAATCGTCCCGGACAAGCCAACGTCCGCTATACGAAATCAGCAGATAAAAGGCGACGACAACCAGAGCGAGCAGGGATCCGACTTTCGCCCGCGTCAAGAAGCGCTTCCGGCTTTTTTCCTTCCGAACGTCTGCGACTGGTTTAAAGATGCGACTCATAGCGTCCAATATACATTATCATTTTTTCCGTTAGAGGGGGCGGGACATCAGAACGGCGTTTTCACCGTCTGCATAGTAGGATTCCCGCATCCCGCACTTGTCGAACCCCAGCTTCCGATAAAAGGCGATCGCCGGAGCATTGCCTTCGCGAACTTCGAGATAGAACGTCCGCGCACCGGCATCCGCCAAAGCCTCTTCGCCTTCGGCAAAAAGTTCCGTAGCGATTCCCTTTCGATAAAATTCCCTCGCAGTCGAAATGGCGAGAAGTTCCGCCTCGTCCGCCGCTAGCGAAAATACGGCATAGCCGGCAATTTTCCAGTCGCCCGATTCGTCCGGAGCTTCGGCGACATACGCAAACGTGTATGTTTTCCGCAAAAGATCGCGAAGAGTCTTCTCTTTCCAGCTTTCAAAATGCGTCGCTTCCTGGATTTCCAAAACGCGTTCTACATCATTCTCGTCCATTTCACGGACAGTCATCGCAAATTCGGACATCAGCGGAGAACTCCCATCGCGCCGCGGCGCTCATAATAAGACGGTTGGATATAATTCGCCTTCTGCACAAGGCTCGGTTCCAGTTCGTCGAACAGGCGGACGAACGGAGCGATTTCGTTTCCCTCCGAAATGCGAACTTCAAAATTTTCACCGGAGACAAATTCCTTCCATTCGGGATTTTCGGAAACACGGCGATCAATGACAAAAGAAACGATTTTTTCTTCCCGGAGTTTTTGAAACGCCTCTTCCGCCGAGATAAAAAATTCGCCGTTCCTTGTTCCCACGTAAAAATAGCCGGTGCGCGCATACAGGACAACCGCGCAATTTTCATTCGAAGAAAGCGTGCGCAGCGCCCGGAGCGTCGAAACGCCAAACAGGGAACGCTTCCCCGAAGAGCACAGCCCCTCGCAAAAGGCTATCCCCGTGCGAAGCCCCGTAAACGAACCAGGACCGAGAGCGACCAGCACCCGCCGGATGTCCCCGAGCGAAACGCCGGCACGCTCCAAGGCGCGGTCCAACGCTCCGCCGAGATTTTCCCCGCGGGTTTCCGGTTCAAAAAATTCATCCAGAGGGACGCCCGCTCGGTAGATGCCGAGAGCGATTCCCTTCCGGGACGTATCCAAGACCAAATCCAGAGATTCCATACTAGCGCTTGATTTGAAGGCTCGTGTCGATGATCCTGTCGATCAGGTGGGAATAGTCGATGCCGATGGCAAGAGCCTCAGCCGGAAGAATGGACGACGGCGTCATCCCCGGAAGCGTATTCGTTTCGAGAGCCCAGAGGTTTCCATCCGAATCGATCCGAACGTCCGTGCGGCTGTATCCCGCACCGCCAATCGCAAAGTGAGCCTTTTTCACGAGTTCCTGTATCCGACAGGTCAGCTCTTCCGAAAATTCCGCCGGAGTCACTTCCCGGCACTCGCCATTATATTTAGCCTCGTAATCGAAATATTCCCGAGTCGTCATGCGCATTTCTGTCGGCGGGAGCGGTTTTTCGAGTCCTTCCATATAGCCGCAGCTCGCTTCTTCTCCCTTGATGAATTTTTCGCAGAGAAGCCTCGGAGAATTCCGGAACAGATCGTTTACAATCCGCCCCGCTTCGTCCAAATCTTTCGCGATTCCCATGCCGATGCTCGATCCGCCGACCGGGTCCTTGATGACCAGAGGAAATCCGAGCGTATCCGCCGCCTCGACCAGCTTGTCGCCCGAAAAATCATTTCGGAAAAGCACGCGATACGGAGGTGTGGAAATTCCCGCAGCCGAATAGGCGGCCTTGCAAAGGACCTTGTCCATCGCAAGCGCGCTCGCGAGAAGTCCACAACCGGTATAGGGAATCTTCCAATTTTCGAGAAGAGCCTGTACATGCCCATCTTCGCCCCATTTACCGTGCAACGCGAGAAAAGCGATATCGGCACTGGGCAATTCCGCTAGCGACGGATTCTTTTCCTTTCGCGCACTGGGACCTTCAAGAGAATAGAAGTAGTTTTCCGAAAAGTTGTTTTTCTGGTAAGGGGAAAGTTCGCGAGACGACCAGATCCATGTACCGTCCTTTTGAATCAGAACCGGATGTACATTGTACTTGGATTCATCCATCGCCCGGATGACGCCCGTTCCGCTCGAAACCGAAACATCGTGTTCCGTAGAATAGCCGCCCATGAGAACCAAAACGCGCAAACGCGACATAACACCTTCTTGTCAAAGATTTCAAGATAAAGTTAGCAATTCGTTGAACGTTAATCGTTGAGAAAAATAAGGAAACAGGATTCAGAAATCAGTTGTTTGGAGGGAAGCGGGATGAGGGAATCTGAACGGGCTATCCCTTCAAGCTGTCATTATCGGGCGAGACCCGATAATCTCGGCCAAGCCGGGGAATGACATCGCCCCGTGTTCCGCTTTCCTCTTCCCGCGAATTTAAAAGTTCACAGTTCTAATCCCTATTCCCTCATTCCTAGTCCCTAAGCCTAGACGTCCACAATTCACAACCGTTCGAAACCTCGACCTCTAAGCCCCTAGCGAATCCGTCGGAGCCTCGGGAGCGCCGACAGCCGAAGAATCCGGAACATTCGCCGGATGCGGCGGCACAACCGTTTCTCCGTTCAAGACCCTTTCCAGAATCTCCGCAGCCTGCAGGAATTCATTGGAATCCGAGCAGCTTTTCGTCCCCAGGATTTTTTGCAGATACTGTTTCTGGAGCGGGACATCGCCCTCCGTCGCAGCAATGCCGGAAAGCTTGAAAAGAGAAGCGCATGCCTTCGGTGCGTCCGGAAACTGCTTGACGACACGACCAAACACGACTTTCGCCTTGTCCTTCTGCTCTGCGTCCGAAAGGCAAACGCCCATCCAGTAAAGCGCGTCGCTCGCAACCGTTCCCGTCTTCGTTTCTTCATAGATTTGCTTGAATTCCGAATAGGCGAGCTTGATTTCTCCACGGTGGTAATCCGCCCGGGCCGTATTGAACAGGGAATCGAGCATCTGCAATTTTTCTGCGGAAAGCGTTGCGCTGTCGGCTGGAGCCGCAATAGTCTGACCGTTCACGACAACCTTTTTCGAGAGAATCTTGTCGGATTTTCCAAGCAAAAGGTCGAGCCTGTAGAGCAATTCTTCGTGATGACTGTCGGCGCGGTCGCCCATGTCCGCCACCTTGGAAGAAAGCATCGCAAGCTCCACTTTCATCCGCTTCTGGACAAGTCCGAGGGAATCGATGATTCGCGTCAGGGAATCCAGCTTTTTCTGATACGCTTCCGCCGAGGCGACCATTTCCTTCTTGACATCGCCCTTGACATCTTCGCCGACCGCTTTCATTTCCTTGGTGCGGAGGACGGTGATGCTCGAACAGGACGTAAGCGCAAACGCAAAGAAGAACGTTCCAAAAACAAGTCGTTTCATAGAAACCTTTTACCGGACCGAAGCATTTCGACCGGACTTTCCTTACTTTTTGATGTTGACCTTGAAATTCGCCCGACGGTTCTGCGCATAGGCTTCTTCCGATTCGCCGGCGACCTTCGGCTTTTCCTTGCCGAAGCTGACCGTTTCCATGCGGTCTCCGCCGACACCGTAAGCCGAGAGGAACTCTTTCACTTTCATCGCACGCTTGCTGCCGAGCGTCATATTGTAGTCCTCGGTACCGCGAGCGTCCGTATGGCCTTCGACAACGATGACAAAACGCGGTTCCTTGAGAAGGATGTCGCCGACCTGCGTAAGGACTTCCTTGGCCTTTTCGGTCAATTCGGAACGGTCGAAATCAAAATAGACGTCATCGGACATCAGCTGGTTGATCATTTTTTCGACGCGGGCGCGTTCCGCTTCCAGGCGTTCGGCTTCCAGGCGTTCCGATTCGATCCGTGCTCGCTCTAGCGAATCCGCTTTTGCCTTGGCGAGTTCCACGGAATCGGCTACGGGTTCAACCGCACTCGGTTCTTCCTCGACGACCGGGTTTACAGGGGGCTTTTTCTTGGAGCAGGCTACCGTCGAAAGTGCCGTGAGCGAAGCCAAGGAAATCAAGAGGAGCTTTTTCATGGTTACCATCCTTGCGTTTGTTGAGAATTTTGTTTTTGACGTTCCGGCGAATACCAGGACCACGTGGGAGACGTATTGTCCCCGCTGTTCGTTATGCGCGTCACACCGGAACCGTCTTTCCGCATCATGTAAATCTGGTGCGAACCGGAACGGTCGCTTGAAAACGCGATGAGCATTCCGTCCGGAGACCATGTCGGGTGTTCATTGTTCCCCGCATTGCTGGTCAGCTGTACAATGTCCGAACCGTCAATGGCACATGTATAGATATTCATCTTGCCGTTATCCATCGACGTATAGACG
>JBNMGX010000033.1:0-12626 GCA_050872465.1 Hallerella sp. | reverse complement strand
GGTTACGACCGTTCACAGCCTGGGTATCGAGCGTACCGCGGATGATGTGGTAACGGACACCCGGAACGTCCTTGACACGACCACCGCGGATAAGAACGATGGAGTGTTCCTGGAGGTTGTGGCCTTCGCCCGGAATATAGGCGGTCACTTCCATCTTGTTCGAAAGACGGACACGCGCAATCTTACGAAGAGCGGAGTTCGGCTTTTTCGGCGTGGTGGTATAGACACGGGTGCAGACACCGCGCTTTTGCGGGCTTTGCTTCAAAGCCGGCGAAGCGGTTCTGTTGAGAATTTTCTCGCGGCCCTTGCGGACGAGCTGTTGTATAGTTGGCATTTTTCTGTTTCCCTAATTTTGGAAGTCCAAATATAGTTCTTTTTCGAATAATTTCAAGTTTTACCTCTCGATTATTCGAGATTTTCACCATTATCTTCCGAGGCTTCGGAACCGGTATCCGGCATCGTAAAGGCGATACCGCCGTTTTGGCCTTCGTTGTTCTGAGCCTGGGCAGCACGGTTTGCAGCGGCTTCCGCTTCGGCATCGGCATCGATGACCACAACGTCACGCAAATGGCGCGCACCCGTTCCGCAAGGAATCAAGTGTCCCATGATGACGTTTTCCTTAAGACCCATCAACGGATCCACACTTCCTTCAATAGCAGCACGAGTGAGGATCTTGGTTGTTTCCTGGAAGGACGCCGCGGAGATGAAGCTATCCGTCGAAAGCGAAGACTTGGTGATACCGAGAAGCATCGGAGAGCCCGAAGCCTCTTTCTTGCCTTCTTTTTTCAACGAATCGTTTTTCACGCGCAAGCGCGCCTTGGAGATTTCTTCATCTAGCAAGAGATCGGAATCCCCAGGATCGGAAATTTTCACCTTACGCATCATCTGGCGGACAATGCATTCGATATGCTTATCGGCGATGGCCACGCCCTGCAAGCGATAGACAGCCTGGATTTCGTTTACCAGGTGACGCTGCACCGCTTCGGGGCCTTGCACACGGAGAATGTCATGCGGATCCACGGAGCCGTCGCAAATCTTCTGGCCTCTGCGGACACGGTCGCCTTCGAGAACCGCCAAGTGACGTCCGCGGGGAACGAGAACGCTCTGAGACTCGTCGCCGTTTTCAATGATCACCTTCTGGTTGCCGCGCTCTTCGTTACCGTATTTGACGATACCGTCGATCGGGGCGATGACCGCCACATTCTTCGGAATGCGCGCTTCGAAAAGTTCCGCGACACGGGGAAGACCGCCGGTAATATCCTTGGTCTTTCCGACTGCGCGGGGAAGCTTTGCAAGAATTTCGCCCGGTTCCGCCTTGTCGCCCTCGTGAACCGTCAGAATGGCTCCATCCGGCAGGTAGTAAACACCCTGGCGTTCGCCGCTCGCATCGACAACGTTAATCGCCGGACGGTGCTTGCCATGGCGGTCGCTGATAACAGTCCACGTTTCCACGCCGGTCACATCGTCCTTATCGACGCGATAAGTTGTATTTTCAATCAAATCGACGAACTGGATTTTACCGCTCGCGTTGCTGAGGACTGGCTGGGTGTAAGGATCCCATTCAAAGAGCTTGGCGTCCTTCTTGACCGTATCGCCGTCGTTTACATAGAGCGTAGCGCCATAAGGAATCTGCCAACGTCCCTTGTTAATTCCAGTAGAGTCAAAAATGACAAGTTCGCCCATCCGGCTCACCACGACCTTGTTCCCGTCGTGTTCGAGTGTGTTGACATTTTCGAGTTCAATCCGGCCATCGACCGGAGCGCTCTTCGAATTTTCGACGGTCAGACGGCTCGAAGCTCCACCGATATGGAACGTTCTCAGCGTCAGCTGCGTACCCGGTTCACCGATGGACTGCGCCGCGATAACGCCGACCGCTTCGCCCAAATCGACCGGGCGACCGGAAGCCAGCATACGTCCGTAGCACTTGGCGCAGACACCGTTGCGCGCTTCGCAAGTCAAGACCGAACGCATCTTCACATGTTCCAGACCGGTAGCGGAAATTTTCGGAAGGTCGCGTTCCGTGACAAGTTCGCCTGCCTTGACGATGACTTCTCCCGTAACCGGGTGAACGATATCTTCGACCGGAGCGCGGCCCAAAAGGCGTTCTTCGAGCGAGATAATCGTATCGTCACCGTCCTTGTAGGCGGAAATGTCGATGCCATCCTTCGTATGGCAATCTTCCTCGACGATGACAAGGTCCTGGGCCACATCGACCAAACGACGGGTCAAGTAACCAGCGTCAGCCGTTTTCAGAGCGGTATCAGCCAGACCCTTACGGGCACCGTGCGCCGAAATGAAGTATTCCATTTCATTCAAGCCTTCGCGGAAGCAGGACTTAATCGGGTTTTCGATAACTTCCTGGCCACCGAGCTGCTTTGTCGGCTTCTGCATCAGGCCGCGCATACCGGACAGCTGCTTAATCTGTTCCCGGCTACCGCGGGCACCGGAATCCGCCATCATATAGACCGGATTGAAACCGTCGCGGTCATGGGAAAGAAGATCCCACTGCTTGGCCGCCACATCGCTAGTAGTCTTGGACCACACGTCGATGATCTGGTTGTAACGTTCACCGTCGGTGATCACGCCGTCTTCGTAAAGTTCGCGGATGCGGTTGACCTTTTCCGTCGCCTCTTCGAGCATCTGCTGCTTCTCGGGCGGGATAATCATTTCCGCAATCGCGACGGAAGATCCCGAAATCATGGCCCACTTGTAACCGAGAGCCTTGAGGTCATCGAGGTATTCGACCGTTACGCGGTTTCCCGTGCGACGATACAGATCGTCGATGGACTTCGCAATGACCTTCTTGCCGAAAGTCTCATTCGCAAATCCGACATCGTTCGGAATGATTTCGTTCAGGATGATGCGTCCCATTGTCGTCTTGATGAGGGACGGAGCCTTCAGCGTGAGGAACTTGATCTTCTGGCCGGCCTTCGCCACGACGTCGCGGTTGCCGTTATCGTCCGGCTGTTCCGTGAGACAAGGCGTGTCCATTTCAAGCGCGCCCATATAGACCTTTCGGCCTGCGGGCAGCTGGAGGTAGCACTCGGCATTCAGATCGATAACGCCGTTTCCATAAGCCCGGAGAGCTTCGGCTGCGTCGTAGAAGCGCATCCCGGCACCCTTGCGGTTCGGACGAGGCTTCGAGATGTAGTAGAGCCCGAGCACGATGTCCTGTCCCGGAACAGCGATCGGCTGACCGGAAGCCGGATGCAGAATGTTGTTCGACGAAAGCATGAGGACGCGGCATTCGAGCTGCGTTTCAAAGGAAAGCGGAAGGTGCACTGCCATCTGGTCACCGTCAAAGTCCGCGTTGAAAGCGGTACAGACGAGCGGGTGCAGACGGATGGCGCTGCCTTCGATAAGTTTCGGATAGAAAGCCTGGATACCCAAGCGGTGAAGGGTCGGTGCGCGGTTCAACATCACCGGATGGTCTTCGATAATCTGTTCGAGAATATCCCAGACTTCGGGCTTTTCGGCATCGACAAACTTCTTTGCCGCCTTGAGCGTATAGACAACGCCTTCTTCTTCCAAACGCTGGATGATGAACGGCTTGTAAAGTTCGAGAGCCATCCGTTTCGGAAGTCCGCACTGGTGCATCTTCAGTTCCGGTCCGACAACAATGACGGAACGTCCGGAGTAGTCCACGCGCTTACCGAGGAGGTTCATACGGAAACGCCCCTGCTTGCCCTTCAGAAGTTCGGAAAGCGACTTGAGCGGACGGTTGGAACCGGCGCGTGCCGTGCGACGACCGCTATCGAACAGCTGGTCCACCGCTTCCTGGAGCATCCGCTTTTCGTTGCAGAGGATCACGTCCGGAGCCTTGATGTCAATCAGCTTCTTCAAGCGGTTGTTGCGGTTGATGACCCGGCGGTAAAGCTCGTTCAGGTCGGAAGTCGCAAAACGGCCACCGTCCAGCGGGACCAGCGGGCGTAAATCGGGCGGAATCACCGGGAGAACGTCCAGGATCATCCATTCAGGCTGGTTCGAAAGGTTCTTCGCCTGCGCCGGATACATCCTGCGGAATTCGCACAGGGCGTCGAGCAGGTCAAATTCCTTGCCTTCGCACTTCGCTTCGTAGCCGCCCTTGCGTTCCCCGTCGGAACCGATGACGCCATACTTGAAGTCTTCGACCTTTTCGGCGAGTTCCTTCGCCCACGGCATATCGCTGTTCTTCTTCTTTTCCGGATTCTCGTAGTAGGAATAGAAGTCGTCCATCTGGGACTTCTTGAACGCTTCGACGATTTTCAGACGCTTGATAGCCTCGTCGCGCTTCGTCTTGGACTTGGACTGGGCTTCCACGCGGAGTTCGTCCGAAAGCTTGACAAAATCGACCTGGGCGAGAAGCTGCTTCAAGGCGGCAGCGCCCATCTTTGCCGAGAAATGGCGCCCTTCCCTTTCGAGGTCGATATACTTGTTCTCGTCGATGAGTTCGTTCTGAGCCAAATCCGTATCACCCGGATCGAGAACGATATACTTCTCGTAATAGATGACGTTGTCGAGAGACTTGGTGTCCAGATTCAAAAGAGCGCCGAGCACACAGGGCTGGTTCTTGACGAACCAGACATGCGCAAGCGGAATGGCGAGTTCGATGTGTCCCATGCGCTCGCGACGAACCTTGGAATGGGTGACTTCCACGCCGCAGCGGTCGCAGATGACGCCCTTGAAGCGAATCCGCTTGTACTTGCCGCAGTTGCATTCCCAGTTCTTGACCGGTCCGAAGATGCGTTCGCAGAACAGACCGTCGCGTTCCGGCTTGAAAGAACGGTAATTGATCGTTTCTGGCTTGGTGACTTCACCATAAGACCACTGACGAATCAATTCAGGAGAAGCGAGGTGAATGGAAACTTCACCATTATTGCTTTCAGAATAATCGAAAGTTTCTTCTGACATATTACTTTTCTCCAATAGTCTTGATGTCAAGGCAGAGCGAACGGACTTCGCGAATCATCACGTTGAACGATTCGGGGATGCCCGGCTCCGGCGTATTCTTGCCGTGGACAATCGCATCGTAAATCTTGGAACGGCCCATCACGTCGTCGGACTTCACCGTGAGAAGTTCCTGGAGCGTGTAAGCGGCACCGTAGGCTTCGAGAGCCCAGACTTCCATTTCACCGAAGCGCTGGCCACCGAACTGGCTCTTACCGCCGAGCGGCTGCTGCGTGACAAGCGCATACGAACCGATCGAACGGGCGTGGATCTTGTCTTCCACCAAGTGTCCGAGCTTGAGATAATACATGTAACCGATCGTCACCGGGTTCAGGAAAGCTTCGCCGGTACGTCCGTCATAAAGCTTCGCCTTGCCGATGATGTGCCCGTTTTCGGGATCCATCTTGTAATCGACAATCGGCATCTTCTGGTAAGCCTTTTCGAGTTCACCGACGATATCGTCAAACGATGCACCGTCAAATACAGGCGTTGCAATCTTCATGCCGAGAACCTTCGCGGCCCAGCCCAGATGGACTTCGAGAACCTGACCGACGTTCATACGGGACGGAACGCCCAGCGGGTTCAGGAGAATCTGGATCGGACGTCCGTCTTCGGTAAACGGCATATCCTCGACCGGCACGATCTTCGAAACGCAACCCTTGTTACCGTGGCGACCCGCCATCTTGTCGCCCACCGAGAGGCGACGCTTCTTGGCGATATAGACTTTCACCGTCTGGAGAACGCCGGGCTTGAGTTCATCGCCCTTCGTCACCTTGTCGATTTCCTTTTCCATCGTCCGGGTCAGGCGATCGACCGATTCGCGGGCGACGGTGAGCAGGCTAGAAGCCTTATCCTGAACTTCTTCGTCATCACGGGCAAAAACCGAAGACGGAGCGAGCGACAGCAGATCGAGACTGCGAAGCATCCTTTCCGAGAGGGTCGAACCTTCCGGGATGCGGACTTCATGCGTATCGAAATCGACGATGTTGCCCGAAATCTTGCCGGCAAGCATCCCGACCATCGCGTTTGCGCAGGTATTCTTGATCTTGTCGATATCGGACTGGAACTTTTCCTTGATTTCGTTAATCTTTTCCTGGTCTTCGGCGCGGCTCTTCTTGTCGTTATGGTCCTTGCGGCTGAAGACACGCGTTTCAATGACGACGCCCTTCATGCCCGGAGGCGCGACAAGCGACGTATCGCGGACATCGCCCGCCTTTTCACCAAAGATGGCGCGAAGCAGACGTTCTTCCGGAGAAAGTTCCGTTTCGCCCTTCGGCGTCACCTTGCCTACGAGGATGTCGTCCGCATGGACTTCCGCACCGACGCGGATAATGCCGCGTTCATCGAGATTTTTCAGGGCGTCTTCGCCGACATTCGGAATTTCTCGGGTGAGCTCTTCCGGTCCGCGTTTCGTTTCGCGAACTTCCACCTCGTATTCTTCGATGTGGATAGACGTGAAAGCGTCCTTAATCGCAAGTTCCTCGGAAACGATAACCGCGTCTTCGTAGTTGTAACCGTTCCACGGGATAAACGCGATGAGGATGTTCTTTCCGAGAGCGAGTTCGCCGTGATCCGTCGAAGCGCCGTCTGCGAGGACGTCGCCCTTCTTTACGAAATCGCCGACGTTCACAACAGGCTTCTGGTTGATGCAGGAATCCTGGTTGGAACGTTCGAACTTGCGCAGCTTATATTCGTCAATCGGTTCGTGATCGAGGAATTCAAAGTTTTCGCCAAGACCTTCAAGCGGTTGGAATTCACCGTTGGAATCAAGCGTTCCGCGTTCCACGACAACCGTCGTCGCATCGACAAACTTGACGCGACCTTCGTGCTTTGCACGGACAACCGTTCCCGAATCCAGAGCGGCACGGCGTTCAAGACCCGTACCGACAACCGGAGCTTCCGAGCGGAGCAGCGGCACGGCCTGGCGTTGCATGTTCGAACCCATCAGGGCGCGGTTAGCGTCATCGTGTTCGAGGAACGGAATCAAGCCGGCAGCGACCGAAATAATCTGCTGCGGAGAAACGTCCATCAGGTCAATGCGCGCACCAACGGAATCTTCATCCAAGGCATTTACATCGATTTTCGGAACAGCACCTTCGGCGAAGCGTCCGGAATCGTCAACTTCACCGCCCGGAATAACGCGCGCCTTGAGCGGATACTCATCCTTTTCGCGAACCATCACGAAATCTTCCGCAAAGGCAGCAAGCTGGTGACGCTCGGAAATATTCTTTTTCTCTTCTTCCGTCGAAGCGTCCGCGAGCATCGAATCGAACAGCGGGTCAAACGCAGCGGAAACAAGAGCCGTATTCGCCGGAGCGATATTGAACGCATCTTCCTCGTCAGCGGTCAGATAGACGATGAAAGACGAAACCACTTCGTAAAGAATCGACGAGACGAGAACATAATCCGCCTTGCCGGAGAAAGCCTCAAGCGGGGTTCCGTTGCGAACAAAATAACTGGACCCGTCCGCGTTCTTGAATTCAAAAACCTTGTTTACAAAGGAATCAAACAGGACGCGCTGGTTGCCATCGAGATTCGAACGGACCTCCGCAATCTCCTTCGCGGAAAGTTCGAGTTGCACAAACAAGCGCGGTTCGCGGACAAAACCCTTGTAAAGTCCGAAATGCCATTTCTCTTCGGGGAAATAACAGGACTTGCCCTTGGAATCCTTGAACTCCATCAGGCCGACAACGCGATAAGGCGTTTCGATAAAGCCGAAATGGTTCACCACGGCAAAGGTGGCGAGCGAGTTGATAAGACCGATGTTCGGACCTTCCGGTGTTTCAATCGGGCAAAGGCGACCGTAATGCGTATAATGAACGTCACGGACTTCGAAGCCTGCACGTTCGCGGGAAAGACCGCCCGGACCGAGAGCCGAAAGACGGCGCTTGTGCGTCAGCTCGGAAAGCGGGTTCATCTGGTCCATGAACTGCGAAAGCTGGCTCGAACAGAAGAACGCCTGCACGACGGAATTCACCGTCCGCGTATTTACCAGGTCGCGCGGAGTCGGCGTTTCGTTATCGCCCGAGGTAAAGTTCTCACGGATGACGCGGCTCATGCGGGAAAGCCCGACCGAGAGCTGGTTTGCGACAAGTTCACCAACGGAACGCGTACGACGATTGCCCAAATGGTCGATATCGTCTAGGTTATAACCGTCAAGGTCGCAGTAGAGTCCCACCATGTATTCGATGATGCCGAGGAAGTCCGCTTCCGTCATCGTCATCGTGTTGAGGGATGGCTTCGAAAGGTTGTTTTCCGAAAGAATCTTTTCGATCGCCTGCGTATAGACTTTTGCATTCAAGCGATAACGCCCCACTTCGCCCAGATCATACTTGCGCGGATCGTCGAGGAACGTGCTTTCAAAAGCGATTTGAGCTGTCGCCATATTCGGCGCTTCTTCCTGGGACTGGTGCATCACAAAGTAGATGAGCTTGAGAGCGTCTTCCTTCGTCTTGCACTTGTCGGTGAGAAGCGTATTGTGAATCAGCAGGTTTTCTTCATTCTTTGCCAGGAACGAAACTTCAAAAAGCCCACTTTCCGTCAAGCGAGCGGCGCACTTGTCATCAAACACGCGGTTCGCATCGAGAATGACTTCGCCCGAAGACGTGTCGATAACATCCGAAGCGACAATGCGACCATAATACTGGTCCATGTCTCCGACAGAGAGCGTGACCTTTTCCTGGTTCTTGTAGAACAGGGAAATAATTTCAGCGGTCGTTTCAAAACCGATGCAGCGGAGAAGTGCCGTCGCTGGGATTTTCTTCTTGCGGTCGATAATCAGGTAAAGAATATCGCCATCCGTGTTGAATTCCACCCACGCACCGCGATGCGGGATGATACGGCTCTTGTAATTGGAACGTCCGTTGGGGAGCAGTTCTTCGTCAAAGCTCACGCCAGGAGAACGGTGCAACTGGGAGACAACGACGCGCTCCGCACCGTTGATGATGAACGTTCCGTTGTCCGTCATGATCGGAAGTTCACAAATCAGGACGTCGTTTTTAATTTCTTCCTTCAGCTTGCGATCTTCTCCGTCTTCCTCAAAGACCTGGAGCGAAAGATTCGCATGCAGCGGAATGGAGTGTGTTAGACCGCGTTCACGGCATTCACGGAGACTGTACTTGGGAATACCGAAGAAGTAGCCTTCGTACTTCAGCGCGAAGAGCCTCTTCATGTCTGTGATGGGGAAAATGTCTTGGAAAACACGTTCCAGACCTACTTTGAGACGCTTCTCAGGGGGAACGCCTTTTTGGAGGAAGTGGTCATAAGAAGCTTTCTGCACTTCGACCAGATACGGAAGTTCCAACTGGAACTTATTGGAGGAATAATTCTTTCGCTCCGTCATTTAAAAACCTCATCCAGTGAAAAAACCTTGAACACGGGAAAAACACCAAAAGCCCACACTAGCGTGCAGGCATTTGGAGTGTTCTAATTAAAGAACTGAAGACATTACTTCAGGACGACCTTGGCGCCAAGGTCTTCGAGATCCTTCTTCATCTTTTCGGCGTCAGCCTTCGGAGCGGCTTCCTTCACAACGCTGTTGGCCTTTTCGACCATTTCCTTAGCTTCCTTCAAGCCAAGACCCGTGATAGCACGGACAGCCTTGAGAACCGCCATCTTGTTAGCACCGCATTCCGCGAGGATAACGTCGAATTCGGTCTTTTCCTCAGCGGCAGCTCCGGCAGCGGCAGCAGCGACGACAACGCCACCCGCGGCAGCTTCGATGCCGTGCGCTTCCTTGAGGTAGTCAGCCAATTGCTTGGCTTCGAGAAGGGTGAGACCCGCGATTTGATCACCAATAGCCTTGATATCTGTTGCCATGATGTTTTTCTCCAATTATTCCGTTTTGAAAAAGTTGTTTGTGAGTGGTTGTGTTGAGGATTAGGCGGTAGCTCCGGCCTGTTCCTTTTCCAGTTTTTCCGTGAGGGATTTGATTTGGCCCGCAATTGTGGAACCCGGTCCAAGAATGATCGTGACCAACTGGGCAAGCATACCCTTGCGATCCGGAATCTTGGAAAGTTCAACAACATCGGTTCCCGGTCTGACTTTACCTTCGAGGTAAACGCTCTTGGCGACGAGGAAATCGGGATTTTCCTTGTGGAAGTTTTCGATTTCGCGCGCCGGCAGAATCGGATCGTCAGCAGGCCCTACCATAACGGAAGTTGCGCCCTTGAGCACATCGTCCAAGCCGGTGACGTTCATCTTTTCAAGAACTCTCTTCAAAAGGGTATTCTTGACAGCGATGTACTTGACATTCTTGGACTTGAGATCCTTACGCAGCTTGTTGTCGAGTTCTACGGGAATCTTCTCGTAGTTGAGAAGATAAATCGACGCAGCACCTTCAAAAGCTTTGACGATGGAATCAACTTTCTGTTGTTTTTTAACTACAGCTTTCATTGTTTAACTCCTATCGTGTAAGGCTCATATCGAGCTTGAGGCTCGGAGTCATGGTTGCCGTGATGAACAGGGACTTGATGTAAGTGCCCTTGGAGGTTTGCGGCTTGTTCTTGATGACGGAATCGATCACAGCCTTCGCATTTTCGACGAGCTGGGCTTCCGAGAACGAGAGCTTGCCAATCGGAGCGTGAATGTTCGCTCCCTTATCAACACGGTACTGGATTTTACCTGCCTTGAGTTCCTTCACGGTTTGAGCGACATTGATCGTCACCGTTCCGGATTTCGGACTGGGCATCAAGCCACGAGGACCGAGCACGCGAGCCACCTTGCTAATCACCGGCATCATGTCGGGAGTCGCAACAACGGCATCGAAGTCGAGCCAGCCTTCCTGGATTTTTTGGACCAAGTCTGCGCCACCGACGTAATCGGCTCCCGCATCCTTTGCTGCCTGGAAATTGTTGTCCTTGCAGAAAACGAGAACGCGAACCTGACGACCGGTACCATTCGGCAGCACAACCGTGCCACGAACAGCTTGATCGGAGTTTTTGGGATCAACACCGAGATTAAAATGAAGCTCGACAGTCTGGTCGAACTTAACCTCGGATTTTTTAAGAATTTCGAGCGCCTGCTCCAAACCGAACGATTGAGTCCGGTCAAAAGCTTCAGCCAATTTCTTATACTTTTTTCCTCTGAACATGGTGTTTCCTGTCAGAAATAGGGTTAAGGTCCGCCTGATTAGTCGACTACATCCACGCCCATCGAGCGTGCTGTGCCCGCAACCATGCGCATTGCGGCTTCAATGTCGATTGTATTCAAGTCCGGCATCTTTCTTTCAGCGATTTCCTTGACTTGAGCCTTGGTGATCTTGCCGACCTTTTTACGGTTCGGTTCACCCGAGGCGGTTTCGATGCCCACAGCCTTCTTGACGAGGACTGCGACAGGCGGCACTTTCGTGATGAAAGTGAAGCTTTTGTCGGCATAAACCGTAATGACCACGGGGATGATCATTCCCTTTTCGTTCTGGGTCTGGGCATTGAACGCCTTGCAGAACTGCATGATGTTCACACCCTTCTGACCCAGGGCAGGACCCACCGGAGGAGACGGGTTTGCGGCACCGCCGGGAATCTGAAGCTTAATAAAACCTGTGATTTTTTTAGCCACGTTATTTCTCCATTTCAGAACCGAGTATTATACGGAAGCTGCTTCCACTTGGTTAAAGCCCAATTCGACAGGCGTAGAACGGCCAAATACAGAAACCATCACGCGAAGCTTGTTCTTCTCCGTGAGAATTTCCTCGACCGAACCGATAAAGCCCTTGAACGGACCATCCTTGATGGAAACACTATCCCCGACAATATACGGATTCTGGATCACATCCTGCGAAGCGTCTTGAGATTCGACGCCAAGCAGTCTATCGACCTCGCTCTGACGCAGAGGAATCGGCACCTTGTTCTGGCGACTGGTTCCTCCAAAATGGGTAACCCCCTGAATGGACGTTACCAGGTGCTGGGTGAGCTCGTCCAGCTCCATCTCTATAATCAAATAAGCCGGGAAAAGCTTTTGGACAACCGTCTTACGCTTTCCTCGGACATTTACCTGAACCGCTTTCTCCGGAATGAGAATGCGTCCAAACTTGTCTTGAACGCCTTCGCGTTCAATCAACATTTCCAAATTTTTCTTAATCGTGCTTTCCTGACCGGAAAACGTATGGACTGCATACCATAACATCGCCATGATTTACCCACGTCCTAACAGTTTATCGACGAGAAAGGAAAGTCCCAAATCAATTCCAGCAATGTAGATACCCATGATAACGCTAAAAATCATCACAACCAAAGTAGAACCTTTCAGCTCTTCAAGAGTCGGCCATGTGACCTTTTTCATCTCTTGGATAACTTCTTTGATGTATTGCTGAATCTTTTGCATATCATGACTCCGAAAGAAGGATGGAAGCAGGTCGGGAGGGACTCGAACCCCCAACCAACGGTTTTGGAGACCGTGACTCTACCAATTGAGCTACCGACCTAAATGCCGTCCTTACTTGGTTTCCTTATGAACTGTATGCTTGCGGCAGAACGGGCAGTATTTCTTGTACTCCACACGGGAAGGGTGAAGACGCTTGTTCTTGTCGCAATCATAGTTACGCTGATGGCAAACGGTGCATTCGAGCGTAATAAGTTCTCTTGGCATTTTTATTCCTTACTTGATGATTTCGGTTACGGATCCGGCGCCGACTGTGCGGCCACCCTCGCGGATGGCGAAGCGGAGCTGCTTCTCCATGGCGATCGGGGCGATGAGCTCCACGT
>JBNMGX010000032.1:0-12681 GCA_050872465.1 Hallerella sp. | reverse complement strand
TCATCGGCCCGGTCATCTGGCAGGACCAAGACAAGTGCTCCAAAATTTCGTTCCTGCAGTTTGCCGTTTCCCAAGACCCGCGAATCGACGATATGATAAACATCGTAACCGAGGAATACAAGAACAACACGACAAATTCCGTCTATTGCAAATACTCTGGCCTTGCCGTGAGCTACGAATCCCTCTCCGTCGAAGAAGTCGCCGAATGGAAAGACATCGGGGATTCGGCAATCTTTATCGCCGACAAGGACAAGGAGAAAACGCAGACGATTGAACCGTCAAAAACGCCTGTCATTGTGGCCATATTCGCAACCATTGCGGCAACGGTGATGACGATACTGTTCGTGACGAACTAGGGTTAGATCGACAAGAAGTTTTTATAAATTTTAGACAAGGAAACACAGATTATGTCGGTAAATAGCTACACAGATTTTCTTGAAAATCCTTTGAAATTAGACGAACGTTATCCAACAATAGAAGAATTTTTACTTTCAATACCTCATTTTTTTGTGAAAAAAGATTCTTGCGTTTCACAACAAGACTATGAAACAATCAAAAAAAACATAGAAGAGAGCAAAAAGGGAAATAGAAATCTTTCAAAGTTGGATGTTTTCAACTATTTAAATTTTTTTGATTTTGGTTCTCACAAACCTTTAGAAATATGGAATCTTTTCCTTGACAGAATATTCAAAGGACAAACTGTTTGCACAAAAAAGAATTTTTATTTAAGAGAAATCATCTACCAAGCATTTAAAACTGTCTGGGATTTACAAACAGAATATAAAAGTTATTGGATTAGTCGCTTGCCAAATGATAAAAAACCTTTCACTCAGTTGTTAAAGGAATATGAAAAGAACGAAGATAAAGAATTATTCCAAAAATATATTGAAAACAAAGAACTAGATGCTTATCGCAAGTGGTTAAATGGCGCTACCCCTCAAATAAGTTCTTTAGACAGTTTCCTAGAAAAAATAAAACATTCATGTCAAAAACTTTCGTTAGCCAAAGAAAAAGTTTTGTCATTTTGGTTTTGCCAAAAATTCAATGATCTTTATCCTTTTTCAGACGAAGATGAATTTACAGAACATAATGCAAAATCAGAAGAAATTTATGCAGAAAAATACGACTCCCTACTAACGAAAATAGATTTCAATCAAAACATTGCAGAATTTGCAGATGAACTAGAACAAGCAAAAAAGACATGGCCTCCTGTTCTATACGGCAATATCTTATTATTAGACTTTAAATTCAATTTGCATAAAAAAAATAACTCCGAAGCCATAAATTTAGCTCAAAAAATGGCAACATTGTATTTCTATTATGGTTCGTACAAGAGTGCTATCGACCTTTCCCCAAACGAATGGTACAACTTAATTACTTCTTTTATCGCTTATGAATATTCTATTTGCAAAAACAAAGATGATAAAAAATCATTTAAATCCCTATTCAAAAGAATCTACAAAATCGCAGAAATACTTGAAATCGAAAAAATTCAACTAAACAAAGACAAAGAAAAAATCATTCTTGATAACTACAAAGATAGATTTGAACAAGAATTTCTACCTCGCTATTGGAAAAAACAAGAAGTGTCAATAGACATCCCTAAACCCGATTATAAAAAAGCAAATCAGCACAAAATCAATTGGGGAACAGCAAGAAATTGTCCGCAATTAGTCTTTTTCACACAACTGAATGAACCTGAAATAATTCAAGGTCTCCTAAAAAACGGGGCATCTATCTCCGCATCGACTCTTTCCAATGAATCCGCTCTATATTGGTCGCTAAAACATTTAGCAATTAACGAACATTTAAGCATTGGGAAAACCACCCTATGTCCGCCTGAAAGTCCTTTATGCAACATAAAAGCGGTAAAACAATATATCTACCAAGATAAGGAAAAGCCTTTTTTACATTAGGCAAAAATTCCAAAAATACCTCAGATAACTCCATCGCAATGGAAAAATCTTTTACGGTGTTTAAAGAAATCTTTGATAGACAAAGAGAAAAAGCCAAAAACATATTCAATGCTATTTTACCTTATTACCAAAATCCAAAAGGAAATTGGCCAATAGCAACATTTAAATATACAACAGTAGCGAAAGAAAGCATTCTAAACAAAGCAATATGTACCATGGATCTTGATATTATTAAAGCCATCGTTGCCTTATATGAAAAATATCTAGGTTCTGAAAAGAAAATCGAATGGATGAATATAGCCACAGAATTCACTCCACGGACTCCGATTTTTTGGATTATCCGATTGTTTGAGCGCAAAGAGAATAGAAAATCAGATGAGGCGCATTTAAACAAAGATCCATTCCAATCAAAACTTCTTTCCCAACCAAATTTCATAGAATTCAAAGCCCTATCAGAGTTAGACGCCTATCCAAACAATCCTTATAACTTTTCAGACTACCTGGCTGATATCACCGAAAAATGCATACATCCAGGATTTACTTATTGCCAGAATGTATTAGACGTATGGGAATCTCGCTATTTAGACGAATCCGTTTCTGAAAACGATTTTCTAACAATCCTACAATACTTGTTGGAAAATGAAGCCAACCCACTCGAAATATGCGATTGTTCAACAATAAACAGACCTAGTGATTATAACGCCCTAAAGCTTGCTACGGAAATAGGTTGGTTAAAAGCCGTTTCCATGATGACAGAATGGTTGTTAGATCACAAAAAAATTCAAAAAAAAGAAATTGAAGAGCTAAGACAATTAGCGATTGATTTTGAAAAAATGTGGGATCGAGGCAATGGAATGAATTTCTTTGAACATGAGAAACGCGCAAAAAAATGCCATATCGTAAGCGAATATTTTCAAAAATTCATTCCAGATTCATTTTACGAAAAATCTCCCAACTTTCTCCCATAGGATTCCAAGACCATTTTTTCAATATTTACAACGTATCCTCAAATAAGGATACACACACAACTTAACAAAGGACAAACCATGACAGATAAAAACCAAACACAAGTCAATCTGAATCACCATGCGAACCAAATGAATCCAAACAATTATCAATACCAAGCTCGCATGGATAATCACGCAAATCAACTCAACCCAAACAATAAACTCTATCAGGGAAATAAAAAATAATTTCTATTTTTGCTAGGCAATTTGTGAAAAATTTTCCGATTGTCTAGCAATTCTAAATCCGGCATATCATTTTCAAATCACCAAAAATCCCTATGACCTTAAAAGAACAAACCACAGAATTAATCTCTAAAATTTCCTCGGGACTTCTTGAAAGAGAAGAAACCGTCGCCCTTACGTTGCTCGCCGTATTGTCGGGACAATCTGTTTTCCTTTACGGCCCTCCCGGTACAGCCAAAAGCCTTATCGCTCGCCGAATCAGCCTAGCTTTCAAAGATTCCAAATATTTCGAATACCTGATGAATCGTTTCAGTACCCCGGAAGAAGTCTTTGGGCCTGTCAGCATCAAGGAACTCAAGGAAGATAGATATATTCGCAAACCAAAAGGTTATTTGCCCGAAGCTGACATCGCATTTCTTGACGAAATCTGGAAAAGCAGTCCGGCAATTTTAAACACCCTGCTTACAATTATCAATGAAAGAAAATTTCGCAACGGAGATCAAGTACTAGACGTTCCCTTAAAAGGAATCATCGCTGCAAGTAATGAAATTCCGCAAAAAAATCAAGGTCTCGAAGCCCTATACGACCGTTTCATCATGCGACTTTCTGTCCTCCCGATGGCAGAGCGAAATCATTTCGAATCCCTGTTAAACGAGGAACCAGCAAAAGCAATCATCCCTATCGAAGAATCCTTAAAATTTGATTCAGAAAAATGGAAAGATTCTTTAAATATGATAAACCTTGTGAATATTTCCAAGGAATCGTTAAACATCATCCATTCCATTCGAGTAAAAATTGACGAATGGAATAAAAATCAAAGCGATGCTTCAAAAACGATTTACATTTCGGATCGCCGTTGGCAAAAAATGTCTCGCATTCTGAAAATGGCAGCCTGGCTTTGTGATCGAGAGGTCGTTAAACCAGTCGATACGCTCATCTTGAAAAATTGCCTTTGGACAGAAATTGAAAATAAGGACGCCTTGTCAAAAATCGTAGAAGATTCCGTAAGAGAGTTTTGCCTCTTTGATTCTGAAAAATTCAATATGTGGACTGACGACTTAAAAAATCTTAAACAAGAGATTGAAGAAACATTCTTCTATGACAGTGACATCTATGAAAGCGATGAAGAAATCGAAGGAAACGAATACTTTAAAGTGAAACTAAATATTCCTTATCTTAAGAGAGTTGATTGGAATTATACTATTTCGACAAACACAATAGAAGTCTATCTTCCAACCAATCAACTATTAAAAAATGGCGATTTTCAAGCATTGGATAGTTCCTATGAAGAGTTCAACTCCTATAAAGACCCATCAAACAGCGTAAATTCTTCTACAAAAATTAATTTCGATTTCAATGGAACAACAACCTGTACGATTTCTTATCACTATAAAACACAAGAAAACTTTTATTCAAACGAGCAAACTAAAACTCAGCACATCAAAATCCAGCCGTCCTATAAAAAGGGAGATTGCAAAAAAGTCGCTCATCAAATCAAAACAATGTACAAGAAATCAATTGAGGATCTTTTTAACAAATATGATCTTCTCTCCGCAGAAATCACCAAGTTCTACGCAACTGCAAAACAGGAAAATGAAACACCATTCGTGAACGAGAGGGATCAAATGATCGTTACTGAGGCAATCGCAGAATTTCAAAAAATGATGAATATGGAAAAACTAAATGCAGAACAACTGCGCGATAAGTTAGACAAACACATTGATTAAAGGCGATAACATGGTAAAGTTTACAGGCGTTCCTTATTCGCTCTATTCCGAGTTAAACGTTTCGGAATGTTCAACCCAATCCGAAATCAAGTCGGCCTATTTGGCGTTGGCAAAGCAATTCCACCCCGATAAAAACGGAGGGGATGATACACGCTTCAAGGAAATTCAACACGCCTACGAAATTCTTTCCAACAGCAAGCAAAAAAGGCTTTATGATGAATATTCACAAAATGAAATCAATAAAATAGCAGAGAAGGAAATTATCCGGCAAAACAAAGAAAAACGTTCCGCCATTTACAGAGTAAAGAATCCCCGAAATATCGCAAGAAACATCTCCGAATGGATTCAGCAAATGAAAGCCAAATTCAAGGATATCTGGTCCAAAAGCATCGACGATTCTCTTTCAGAAGAAACCGCCCTAGCGACAACCGATTTGGTAAAAAAGTTTTCTTCAACGCCATTTGACAAAATTCATCAAAACTTGGTCAAGGCGGAAAGACTTGCTAAATTTGCCGAAATCAATCCGAAAAGCATCCAAGAAATTCTTAACCAGTTGACGATATCAATTCCCGGAACGGATACTTCTTTTTGGGAATCAAAACTAAACGAAATTCTTTTAACTAGCACGAAAAATTCTAAAACAAAACCGAAGGATCTTGTTCAACAAGAACCTACAAACAAAAAACAACAAGAACTTGAAAGCATCTATCAACATATTCTTGAATTTTGGAGATGCAAGTATGAAGAAATGTTTTTGCAATGGATGATTTCTGAAATCGAATCCGCCAAACAAAAAATTTATAGCAAGTATCAAAAGCTGCTAAATAATCTTCGACAAATTAAAAGGACGCTCAGTAATTTCCCGAATATGGGATGGGATCTAGAATTGGGCAATCTCACCCAACAGGATTTACAGGAAGTCCTAAAATGGGGGGAATTCTTCCAAGACAATCCAGAGATCCAAGAACTTTGCGAAACATTAGGCCATTTAAATCAAGAAGCCACCCGACTGGAAAAAGAAAAAATTTCTCTGACTTATCGTTACGAACAGACAAAAATTGACTGCAATTCAAAAGAGGAAATCACCGGAATAACGTTTGGGAAAAGTATAGAGGATGCCTTGCCACAGGAATTGGCTTTACTTTCTAATTCAGAAACAGCAATGTTATTTGACTTAAAATTCATCGAAAACCGATTAATGTGTTTCGAAAAACAAGGCTATATTTCCGAACAAAAAGAAGAAATCAAAGAAGAAGAAAGAGACGTCAAAAAGAAAGACAAAAAAGGTCCTATCATTGTTTGTGTAGATACAAGCGGTTCAATGGCAGGAACGCCAGAATGCATAGCAAAAGCAATTACTTTATGTATGGCATCCATCGCCTACAAACAAAACCGAGATTGCTACCTAATCAACTTTAGCACAACAATCGAAACCTTTGATTTTAAACCGCCCAAAGGAACCAAAGATCTAATCGTATTTTTAAAAAGCAGTTTTCACGGTGGAACCGATGTGATGCCTGCTCTTGATAAAGGCTTAAAAATGATGCAAGAAGGTTCCTATAAAAAAGCAGATTTACTTGTCATTTCTGATTTTATTTTTCCAATGGACGACGCACAAACTCTAAACAAAGTAAAAAAGCAACGCCAAAACGATAACTACTTTTACGCACTTTCCATTATGGACTCCAACGACTACGGCTTTAATTATTACAAGCAACAAAATCAGAAAATATTTGACGAAGCATGGGTGTATTCGCCATCCAACGGGAATATTCGGCAACTGTATTCGAGTATTTCTAAAATTGGAGACCGGAATTTCTAAATTTCCTCCACCAGCCAATCAAAACATTCACTGTCCACATATCCGCCCCCCCCAACCATTCATTCCAAAAGCCACTGGATTAAATTCCTGTGAATAATTCCGTTTTGCGAAAAATCGAAACGGTCCAAAGACAAAACATATTTTGGAAAATTGTCGGGGACCAAGGCGTATGCGCCGAATTCCCTTTTAACTGTTTCTTCGCCAGAAAGCAGATAGCAGACCTGGAAATATTCTGTTCCCTTTTCATTCCTGGCGCAAAAATCTATTTCCTGTTTGGCTGTTTTTCCAATCGTTACGGAGTAACCTCGGCGCAAAAGTTCAACATAGACAATGTTTTCAAGAACCTGACCAATGTCCTTTTGATTTTTCAAGAACAGGCTTTGACGCAATCCATGATCGGAAATGTAAATTTTTTCCTGCGAAGAAAGAATTTCCTTGCCAACAAGATTTTGACGCGGAACAAGATGCAAAAGGCAGGCTTCCCGAGCATATTCCAGATAATTATAAACTGTTTCTGTTGAAACGGAACGCCTTTCATTCTTCAAAAATTTAATGAGGCGCAGAGCCGAAAAAGTATTTCCGATATTTTCGATAAAATAGGCAAGCAGTAATTTTAAAAGCGAAATGTCACGGACTTTGTATCGATCGGCAATGTCCTTCAAGATAATGGAATTGAAGATGTCGTCCAAGTATTGCTTTCTTTGCGATTCGCTCAGGTCAAAGTTATACAGAAACGGATAACCACCAACGTCAATATAAGTTTCAAAAGCCTTTTCCGGCGAAATTCCTTTCTTTAATTTGCCAACAGCTTCATAACTTTCCTTGAAACTGAATGGGTACATTTTGATTTCTACATAGCGCCCGGCTAGATAGGTGGCGAGTTCACCGGAAAGAAGCTTTGCATTGGAACCCGTGATATAAACATCGCAATTCAAATCGATCAGAAACGAATTGACCAATTTTTCCCATCCGACAAGTTCCTGGATTTCATCAAAAAAGAGGTAAATCCTTTTACGCTTCACTTTTTTTCGAATCGCCTTAACAGCGGTCATAACATTTTCAAGGGACCGAACCCGTTCATCGGCAAACGATTCAAAATTCAAGGCAAGAATCTGATCCTTGCTGGCGCCTTTTTTCAAAATCAAATTTCGAATCTGCTCCAAAAAAATCGACTTGCCAGAGCGGCGGATTCCGGTAATAACCTTCACAACCGGCGTATCCATAAACGCCTGAATTTTCTCCAGATAGACGGTTCGAACGATGTTCATACAGACAAATATATTTCTTTATAGCGAAAAATTCAAGAATTTTCTTTAAATTCTTTCGCCATAACGAAAAGATTTGTTTTCTGCTTTATTCCATTAATCCTTCCACCAGCCTGTCGAAGCATTCGCCGCGAACCTTGTAATTCTTGAAAAGTCCAAAGCTCGCACAGGCAGGCGAAAGCAGCACGGAGCTTCCCGCTCCGAGCGAACACGCATCCGCAAAAGCGCAGTCGAGATCCGGGAAAACTTTCATCGGAACGGAGACACCGTTTTCACGAAGCGACGCGACCATCCTTTCCGCAGTCGCCCCGATGAGCGAAATTTTTTTTAGGTTTGGAATTCCGGCAAGAACCTGCGAAAGTTCGGAAAAGTCCGCATTCTTTTCGGAGCCTCCGAGAATCAGCGCAAAGGGACGCTTCATGCTCTTGACCGCGGCGATTGTCGCATCGGGTCGCGTCGCGTAGGAATCGTTGTAAAATTCAATGCCGTTTTTTTCGCCCTTAAATTCCATCCGGTATTTGAGCGGTTCGTAAGACTTAAGCGATTGCAGTGCCGTCGGAACATCTGCTCCCAATGCCTTTACCGCAAGCAGGGCCGCCGCCATATTTTCGAGTTGGTACGCTCCACGGATTTTGCATTCCGAAAGTTTTAAAGTATAGCCGTCAAGCGAAACGGAATCCGCAGTAAAAACCGCATCGGCATCCTTGGAACCGTAAGAGAGTTTTTGCGCACCGCTTTCCCGGGCAATTGCGACCGACGGCGCCGCATCCCGAATATAGATGCAGAAGTCATTCCTCTTTTGCCAACGAACAAGGTTTGCCTTCGCATCACGATATTCCTCGACTGAACGGTGCCAATCCAAATGTTCCGTCGAAACCCGCAACACGACTCCGATGTGTGGCGAAACGGAAAGCGTCATCAGCTGGAAAGAGGAAAGTTCGAGAATCGAGACGCGGTCCGAAGAATCATCCGTCAAAAGGTCTAGAGCCGGCACGCCGAAATTTCCACCAATCGCACAAGGAATTTTGCAAGCTTCAAGCGCATGGCGAATCATGCTGACCGTGCTTCCCTTGCCGAGCGTTCCCGTCACGCCGATGACCGAGCGGGACTTCGTCTCGTTCAAAAAAATCTCGATTTGGCTGGTGAGAATTCCGCCATTTGTCTGGAAACGGAAAAGTTCGTTCTGCAGCGGATAGATTCCCGCCGAGCGAACGACCGTGACGGAATCCTTGAGACCGTCCATGTAATTTCCGCCGCTAAAAACCTTGACATTCACGCCATCCGGCAGTTTGGGAAGTTCCACCGGATTCTTGTCCATCACGACGATTTCCTTGACGCCATTTTGCACAAGGTAATTCAGCGTACTCTTGCCTTCAACTCCAAAGCCTAAAATGCCCACCGGGCTTACGATATTCTGCATAGAAAACCTCCTATCCATTCGCGGGTTTCACCACCGCCGTTGCAAATGGAGCCTTGACAAACGCTTCGCGCAAAAGTTCCATCAGGTGTTCTTCCGAAAATTTGCTCACCTGCGATTCAGTTTCCGCCATCGTATAGACGCGTCCCAGATGAAGCATCTGGTCGGCAAGACGCATCAAGCGCTTTTCCGCGCTGTCCGAACCGATGCGCAGTCCTCCGATAATGTTTCTCTTCGTCCGTTCCAATTCGCCTTTTTCAAAACCTTTTTCCAAAAAATTTCGAAATTCCCGTTGGGCGATTTCCAAGGCTTCATCCATTTTTTGCGGTGCGGTAGCAAGCGAAATTCCCCACCCCAAGACATCCCGATACACGTCCGTTATCGAATAGACGGAATAGGCGAGCCCGCGTTCTTCGCGAACTTTCTGGAAAAGCCTAGAACCCATATCGGCGCCGAAAGCGACATTGAAAAGCCCGAGCGCCCGCAAGAAATCGATGTTTCCACCCCGAAAGTCAAAGCTCGTTCCCCAAAAAAGATTCGATTGATTCAAATCCTTTTTGCTTTTTGTCTTCCGCGTGGCATTTGCGCAGTAAAAATTTTCAAAGGTTCTCTTTGCGGATTTTTTCTCTTCAAAACTTTTCCGGACCAAATCGACGATTTTTTCGTGTTCGATTTTTCCGACAGCGCAAACGGTAAGCGGCAAATCCTCCAGGACTTCCCTTTCACATTTGACGAGATTTTCCCTCGAAAGTCCCTTGACCGTCTTGACGGTTCCCGCAATCGGAAGCGCAAGCCCGCAACCTTTATAGTGGATTTCGTTGAAAAGATCCCCGACGCATTCCTCGGCGATATCCTCGTAGCTGTGGACTTCCTCAATGACGACTTTCCGTTCCTTTTCCACCTCGCGCGCATCGAAACGCGGATGCATCAGCATATCGGAAATCACGTCGAGCGCAAGCGGGACATCTTCTCTGACGACCTGGGCGTAAAAACCTGTTTCCTGCCTGGTCGTGTAGGCTTCGAGATTTCCACCGCGGTCCTCAATCGTATGGGCGATTTCAAACGCGGAACGCTTTTCCGTCCCCTTGAAAACAAGATGCTCGTAAAAATGGGCAAGCCCGTTCGTCGCCGAATTTTCATGGCGCGAGCCGCGAGGAATCCACACGCCCACATCCGCGGAATAAGTTCCGGGCATATAATCCGTGACGACCGTGATTCCATTTTCCAGTTCGGTTTTCGAAATTTTCTGTCGAAACATAGGCTTAATCTAGAAAAGTTACAACCGGCAAAAGCCAATCCCCATGATCGCTGGATTCATTCCCATAAGGATCCTGTTCCAACGTGATAGTCTCGGCCCCACGAACCGAAATCGCGGTAAAGATCGGCGCATCCCTTCCCCGCACCACATCGCTCTTCCAAACAATTTTTCCATCTAACCGAATTGCGAATACAAGCTCTCCAGAAACCGCTTCGCCATCAACCGCATAGCCAAAACGCAATGAATCCGCATTGGAAGGGAGTTTAAACACAAGTTTCGATGGGGCATGAGCACCGATTCCCTCCCGATAGATTCTGCCGCAGACCGTCAACGGGTTGCCTTCCACAGACAAGCCGTATTGCGGTTTTCGATAGCTCTGCTCCACAGAAAGCCTTGGCAAATCGTAAATAAACGATTCTCCTTCCGAAAGCGTTATCGAAACAGGCGACATTTGAATTGCATGGTAGGCGACAAAGAAAACAGAAAGCAATGTCAGAAGAACGTAGGGGCCAATAAATCTTGCAGGGATTTTTCGCAACATTTCACGCAAAATTCTTTTTGTCTTCGGAAAAATTTCGAACAAAATCATCAAAGCGAACAGGGAACAAATCAAAAGCGATAGAGGCAACCATAAGGATTCACCACGAAAGCCGTTAATCATCACGATGTTTCCCGCAGCAACAAAGGAAATCAACGCAATCCATGGATATGTTCCCGACTTAACGCGAGAAAGCCACAAAAGTGACGGAGGCACCGCACAGACAATATAGCGCTCATGCATTTCGGGCAAAACGACAAAAAAGGCAAGCCCCATCCACGTAGCCAGGCGAAAGGCGTTTCGCGGATTTCGGACAATCAATGCCCGGATAAAGACACCGATAGAAAAAAGAATAAAAAGAAATTTTCCGGCATAATTGGCGGTAAAAAGTTTTCCGAATCCTTCTCCGGAAAGCCCGAACAGGGGGATATAATCCAGCGTGACATTTCCGCAGAGGAGCATCCAAAGATTTGCGGCGTTATATGTTGCGTAAGGATACATAGACGCCGATTTGACATAGGCATTCGAAAGAATTCGGGAAACATCTCCAGCGACAAAAAACGGCAACAGGACAAGAAAAGCGACGACAAACGCCAACGGAATACCCTTCCAGGTAAATTTAAAACGTCGAAGCCAAAGCGCCCCGAGAACCGGTAAAAACGAAACCATTTGAAATTTTGTCAGTATGGCGACAATGAAAAGCGGAAAAGACCAATATGCCATTTGAGGTTTCATGGCAAAAGACAGCGAAAGCATCGCAAAAAAAAGCGGAAGCGAATCGACCTGTCCCCACATCGGTCCCACGGCAATCAAGGCCGGATTCAGCGCAACAAATCCCAAGACAAGATGCTGCTTCAAATCCGCGATATTTTTTTGGTGAAGCCAACTCCAGGCTATCTGTAGGATTCCGAGATGCGCAAAATAAACAGGAACAAGGCACAAAAATTTCAGCAGCAGATTTTTATAGACATCGAGTTCCGCCAGCGCGTAGAATTTACCAACGACCCAAAGCCAAAGAACATAGACAGGCGGATAGTTTCCGTCAAACCCATCAAAGCCTTTTGACATCAACTGTCCAATCCAGCTTTGCCAATATCCCTGGTCGCCTTCATACGCTTTTGAAAAAGTAAAGAAGAAATTTGCAGCGATGCAGACGCAGGCCCACAGCAAAAAAAGGCGCTTATTTTTTATTTGGGTTTTCACAAAAGTTTCCTAGAGAAAAAGAATTAGCAGAGTCGAAAAGAGGGAAAACGCACAAACCGACAAGTACCCGAATATCCGAATGACTTTGATTTTTTCCGTTCCGATTCCGCATGCGACAAACGGTGCTACAGACAAAAGGACCGGGACAATATAGCGGAAATCGTTGCTGCAGGAAAAAGGATATTTAATCCGAAAAAGAATTGCCGCAGCCAAAAAAAGCGCGCCATGCAACGCAAAAAGGATCGTTTTCCTGTTCCAGCGCGTATAGAACAATCCTCGGAAAGCGAAGAAATTCAAGCCCAGAAGCAGTACGCTCAATGCGGTTGCCAAGAAACGACCAAAAGT
>JBNMGX010000031.1:0-12848 GCA_050872465.1 Hallerella sp. | reverse complement strand
GATGTATCGGGCATTTCCAGAAAGAGAACTGCGATGGGGGCGTTGGCGTTGCCGTAAGGTTCATATGCCCGGGTGACCGCCTTGGTCATGATGGGATTCCAGATGGGACGCTTCTGCACATAGAAGTAGAGCTTGCTCCGCTTGTTCTGGAGCGTATCGGGCGGGACCGCAAATCCCGAAACGCGGATGCCCGCTTCTTCATAATCGACGGGGAGCATTGACTTGGCGATGCCTGTGCCGAGCGCTTCGGCGATGCGGCTTCTTAAATCATTGCCTTCGACGCCTGTAAAAATGTCTCGACCATTGACTTTGTAATCGAAGCGGACATTTGGATTCGCCATTGAAATCCGCGTCACCGTATCGAGAACCCGGGACGCTTCGAGCGTGTCGCTACCAAGAAAGGTTTTTCTGACCGGAGCGTTAAAGAACAGATCTTCGATGAGAAATGTCGTTCCGCGTGGCGAGGCGTCCGCCGATTTCGCTTCGAGATTCCCCCCGACGAGACGGAGCGTGTGGGCTTCGGGAGCGTCATCTTCCCGGCTTGTGATGGAAAGCTTTGAAATGGCCGCAATCGATGCGACCGCTTCGCCCCGAAAACCGTTGGTTGCTAGATGGAAAAGATCTTCCGCAGACGTGAGCTTTGACGTGGTATGGGGCTTGTAGCAAATGTCCAAATCGCTTTCGGACATTCCGCAACCGTTGTCCCGAATCAGGATGGAGGCTTTTCCACCGTTCACAATCTGCACTTCGATGCGGGTTGCTCCGGCATCTAGCGAGTTTTCTACCAGCTCCTTGACGACCGATGCGGGGCGTTCCACCACCTCTCCTGCTGCGATTTTGTTGATAACATCTTCGGAAAGGGCGTGGATTCGTGGACTTTTCATGCCAAAAATATAGAAAAGTCTCAAAAATACCATTAAAAATGCTTTTAATTCAAAAAGGGGGTGGGCAAAACGCGTGTAAAAAAATAAATTATGGCCATGCAGGATAATGAAAATAAAATACCGAATATTTTTCTGAAGTTGGCCTACAGCGAACTTCTTCTTTCGTTCCGGACGGAAGACCTGGTTCCTTTGGTCCAGAACGCAAGTGTCACCAGCCGCAAATTGATTGAGAACGCGTGGCAGGAAGACGAAATGGTCAGCGTGGAAGACAACGCGCTGATGATTGAAGGCTTCTCGAACTGGCTTCTTTCAAAGGGCGAAAACCTGGATGCCTTCGGAAATCGGATGTTTGAAAAGCTGAAGCATTTGACATCGATTCCCAAGCGCGCGCTGATGCGTTCCTATCTCCCCTACATTCGTGATTTCTACGATATGCAGGACCAGCGTCTCGGAGTCTTGCGCCTTATCGAAAAACGCAACCTGTTCCACGAGAATTTCCGTTTTGTGGAAGGTTCGGTAGATGGAAACGATCGTCATGACTTCCTGGTCAATCGTTCGAACGGTTCCTACCATCCGTCGGCGGTGTACTCGGCGTGGATGCTTCGCGCTTTCCAGCAGAGCCCGTGCCTTTTGGATTTGCCTGCGTTTGAAAATATTAAGGTCTATGCCTGCCAGTATTCTGCAGAAGAATCCTTGATCGGGCGTCTCATCGGCAACCAGGAAGGCGATACGTTCTATGTCAGCGGAATCGCAGTCGGCAAGGTTGTCAAGTTCGGCGAATGCCTCGAAAAGCTCCCCGTCGATTTGGGTCTTTCCAAGTTCGCAGACAAGCTGTGCGTTCGTGCCGATACGGATGTGGTCGATACGTTCACCGGAACCCGTCTTCTTTACAAGGATCGCTACTACGGCGCTCCGGCGTCCATTGCGGAATTCATCTATGCGAAGGATGTGAAGACAAAGGATCCGTTTGCGGGACTGATTTCTTCGCTCGTCCAGGAAGAATACAGCGTTTGGCCTCCGGTCCAAAAAGCGCATGACGAACTTCTTCACAAGATCAACCATGTGGCGGAAATCATCTATTACGAAACGGACGATTCGATTTCGGTAAACGGCAAGCATCTGATGCGCAATGTTCCGGCTCGCATTCTCCGCAATATCTTGCGCGAATATACGAAGACGGGACGCGAAGAATTCGAGAACCGCGAATTTAAGCGGGATCCCGAAATTTGCATCGACCCGGTAAATCCGAACTTTGAAAGCCGCTTGAACCGTGTTGTGGATCATCTGGAAAAAGTCTCCGACGTCATGGGATTGAATCGCCATCGTCGCGGCGGATTCCGCTTTGAACCGCACTGCCACATCGAGTTCCACGAAGAACGCGCTGTGATCCGGAAACCGCGGAAATAAGTAATAAATACTAGCCTTTCTCGATAGATTCTTCTATATTAAGGCTCAGAGTTTTGGCGGAAAGGTAAATCCTCTAACAACTCTATCATTGCTCCCCTCCTGGTAAGTTCGGGGTTCAATCCGCCATCTTTTTGATTCCTGTGAAGTTCTCACAGGAATTTTTTTTTGCATCGGAGTCGTTTCATTTTTTAGGGACGTGTATTTTTGTATTCAAAGTGAATACATTTAAATAAAATTTTACTAGCTATTTTGTTTTGCCCGGGCTAAATTTGAATGGTATGAAATCCGTTTTCGAGTATGGAGATTTTCGTTCGTTTTTGCGAGACTTTCATGATTCGCAGAGTCATGCTCGATTTTCCTGGCGTGCGATTGCGCAGAGGGCAAAGCTCAGCAATCCGAATTTTTTGCGCCAGGTGATGCTCGGGGAAAGAAATTTAAGCGAAAAGACGATAGAAGCGGTCGGAAAGGCGATGGGACTTTCAGGAGCGGAACTGGAATACTGGCACAAGCTCGTCCGTTTTGGCCAGGCGAAGGATGGCGCCCAAAAGGAACGTTACCGCCTAGAACTTTTACAGATGCGCGGTTCCATCCGTCCGGTAGAGATTACAGCGGGATTTTCCGAGTATTACAGCCATTGGTTTATCCCGGCCATTCGGGAACTGATCACCCTGTTTGATTTCAAGGATGATTATGCGCTGCTTGCAAAATCCCTGAAGCCTGCGATTAGTGAAGATGACGCGAGGCTTGCTGTCCAAGTTTTAAGTCGCTATCATTTTATCGAAAGAAATTCCGACGGTCTTTGGGTGCAGACGCATCGCGCACTTCGGAGCGGGTGTCCCGAACATCGGGCGTCTCTGATAAAGTATCATTGCGATATGCTGGACAAGGCTTCGAAAGCGGTTCAAAAGTGGAAAAAAGACCGTCGATTTGTCGCTGGAATGACCGCGGGTGTTTCCCGTACTTGCTTTCGGATGATTTTGGCGGAAGCGGAAAAGTTCAAGAGCCGGGTCGCAACGCTCGTGCATAACGATTCCAAAAGCGATACGGTTATGCAGATAGCCTTGCAGATTTTCCCTGTTGCGGCGACTCCGACGAGTGAGTTCGGTATCGAAAAAGAGATTGTGAAATGATTCGCCGGTTTTGGATTTTTTGCCTTTTTCTCTATGTTCTTAATTCTTGCGAGGGGAATGTTGCCGGGGGAACCAGCGAACATGAAAATGTAACCCAGGTACAGCGCCTTGTTTCTGTCGGGAATTCAATCTTGGCTATCGTGTTGGATTCCCGCGGAGCCCCGATTCCCTATGCGGTTGTCCAGGTTGCCGAACGGAGAAATTGGGCGGCGAAGACCGAAAATGGGGAAAAAGTTGTTCGGGATTCCGCTTTTATTGCGGATAAGGATGGAATGTTTTCTGTGGATTCCGGCCTCTGTGCGCATGTGGGATTAATTGTCGCGCATGGCAAAGGTTTGGGGTATGCCCAATGTGCGCAAGCCGGATCCATTTTGAAAATCGAAGTCAAGAAGCCTCCGAAATTTTTTGGAAAATCGAAAGCGAACCAGGTGGTCGCTGTCTATGGAACGGGATTTTTCACGCGGAGCGATCGGGCGGGACGTTGGCATTTGCCGCTTCCTGGAAATTTAAAGCGGGAAGATATCGTTCTGTTGGAAGAGGGAAACTGGCATCTGCTGGAAGAAAGTGCCGGTCGAATTATCGTGGAAAACTTTTCGGATGCGGACTCTCCCTTTACATTGTTGCATCGCTTTAATGGCGGAAGCCGGTGGTGGGCAGCATTTGATTCGGATTCGTTAAACGATTCGACGCATCATTTGGCGGCGCACCGGGTCTTTGCCGACGAAATCCATGGAAACGCCTTGCACATAAACCTTAAAGATGTCTCGGGGGGGAAGGCGATGGTCGGTTTTAATTGGGGCATGGATAGGAACTATCCCGATTTGGAACGTGTATATCGGGATTTATCGGGGGTGGATTCGCTCTTCTTTACGGCGAAAGGCGAGGGAATTATCCGTGTGCAATTTGTCTGTCGAGCCGAGAATCTGTTGAAGAATACGGTTTTTGAAACCAAGATATCTCTGGATTCTTCTTGGACGGACTATGCGCTTCCGATTGAAAGTTTCAAAGTGGCGAGCGGTTCTACTTTAGATGCTTCCTATTCGTGGAAAGAGGTAAATCGGCATTGTAAGGCTACTGTTTTTTATGCGGACGGTCCGGCGGATTTATGGCTGGACGACATCGCGATTCACGGAGCTTTGCTAAAGGATATTGAATAACTGAAGAGCGATAAGAATTATCTTTTGTATATGCGACAGACAATTCTTTGGCTTTTTCTTCTGACATGGACGCTTTTCGCTTCGAATGTCGAACAGGCGATTCTTGCGCTTCCGCCATCTGCGGAAGAGATGGTTCGTCGAGGTCGGACGCTTCTCCTAAAATCCTTGCAGGATGGAGATTCCGCTCTTGCCTTGCAGACGGTTTCTTTTTTGGACGGAAAATATTCGGAACATCTTTGTCCTTTTTCCCGGATGGAAAAGGGGCTGGTCTATCTGCAGATTCAAAAGTATGATTCCGCCTGGGCGGAACTTGTCCGCGAACGTCGCCTGTTTGCTCCGCAAGCGAAGCGGGCAAATGCTGTTGCGGAACGGTGCGCAGTCGAGTCGTCTAGCGGAAGTGGCGAGTTTCTCTATTTTCACGATGAACTTTTTGCCTATCTGAAGCGGAACTTTACATGGACTGAGCAAAAGATGGACAGCCTGTTTGTGCAGGTTCAAAAGTCGTCGGTGGATGCGTTTTACAAGGATGCGATTCCTGCGTTCTTCCCGGTAGTTTTTTCGTGGGAACAGCGAAGCGATTTTTATCCCCAGACGTTTTTCAGGTCGGGCGAGAGTTTTGTCAAAAAATATCCGAATGAGGAAGATGGAATTTGGCTTCGGGAAAATTTTTTGATTGCGGAACAAAAAAAGGGGACGGAACGCTCTGAAGATGTCTTTCAGGCGCATTTATACGGCAATGGCGTCGGCTTTGAATTCTTGACGGGACTTGGTTTTTTGACTTCGGATTTTAAAAAGGAATTTCGCCATAAATATTGGGATTACTATGTGGCGCTTCCCATCCAGCTATTTCGCATGACTTTTACGCCTTTTGTTTCGTTCGGTATTCTGGAAACGCGTGAAAACCGCCAATTTGCCGACGTCCTTTGGGAGGAAAAAAGCGAACTTGCCTTTTTGGAAGGTGGAATGACATTTGGCTTTGTCGTCTTGGACCACCGGTTTTTCAAAGTGGAACCGTTTCTAGGAATCGCTTCGGCGGAACTTGCTCTGCCCGATAATTCTGCGGACTATTATTATTATGCGGATAAGCCGAACAACAATTACCATCTTCTCAAGCGTCATGTGGAAGACAATCATTCCATTGCCTATCTCGCCGGCATTTCGGGAGAGTTTCGCTTGTTATCGATCTGTTCGCGTCGGACAGAAGCGCCGATATCTTCGATATCCTTGCGCATCAAGTATATGGCGCATTTCCTAGACCACGATTTGGGCTATCAAAAATTAAAAGGCGTTTCCCACCAGATTTTAGCGGGCGTCGGATTTTTCATCTGGTGATGCATCGGTCAGTCGTCGATGAATTGGTAAACGATTTCGTTCTTTTTTGCCATGCCGAATTTTGTGCGGGCAATCGATTCGATATAAAAGGAATCCTTGAGCAGGCGTTCCCCTTCGTGATGCCGGGCGACAAGTTCCGCTTGGAGAGATTCTTTTTCTTGCTCGAGACGAGCGATTTGGTTCTTTAATTTATGTTGACTCCACAGACCGTTTTCTCCCAGAATGAAAGACCAGAGAAACGCTCCGGTGGCGACCGCCAATACCGCGCCTAAAACTTGAAAAATTCCGATTTTCCGAACGATCACTGTGACCCCGCAGTCAAAAAGTGAAATTCATTTCCGTCCTTCGAATGGACCAGACCTGCAATTTCCAGTTCCGTCAATATAGCTAAAAGCCGCGAAATCGGAATTCCCGAATTCTGTCGAATCGTTTCTAGGGAATGCGTGAATCCTGAACATTTGAGAAAAAGATTTTGGGCATCGCTTTCGAGCTGGATTCCCGTTTGGAATAAATCCTCCGGCGTCGGATCGGACAAGCGTTTCGCTCCGCAAAGATCGGGAAAGTCTTCTGGATTCCAGATGGGAATGGCTTCTTTTTTGGCGATGCAGCGATTGGGACCTTGCGAAGTCCCCGCGAGAATGTTCCCCGGGACGCAGAGAACCGGTCGCTTGAGTTCCTTGGCAAACCGAACGGTCAGCATTCCTCCGCCAAGTTCCTTGCTTTCGACAAGCGTTGTACTTTTGCAAAGTCCCGCAATGATACGGTTTCTTTCGGGGAACATGAACTTTAGGGACGGCGTCTTGCTCGCATATTCGGAAATAATCGCTCCGCCGTTTTGCAAAATTTGCCGGGCGATGTTTCCGCGGGTTCCACCGATGCTCGCTTCGATTCCCTGCGCAATGACGGCAACGGTCGGGATGTTCGAACGGATCGCTTGCGTGTGACAGAAACTGTCGATTCCTTGGGCTAGGCCGGACACGACGACGGTATCGGTTCCCCGCAGATTGGCGATCAGGCTTTGACAAATGTCTTCGGCGTAGGGACTTGGCCGCCTCGTCCCGACTATGGCAATCCAGGACTTGCTGAAAGCCGGCAGGGTTCCGCGGTAGTAAAGCCTTTCCGGCGGCTTGGAAAGTTCGAGAAGCCTTTTCGGGAAAAATTCCCGTTCGAGAATCTGGACCGGAAAATTGCTAGTTTTGTTTTCCATGAGATATTCCTTTGCAGATCTTGTGGATATTATGAAACGGCTCCGGGCGAAAGACGGATGTCCGTGGGACAGGGAACAGACAACGCAAAGCCTTTTGCCCTATTTGATCGAAGAATCTTCGGAATTTATCGATGCGGCACAGGCAGGCGACAAGGCGCATATGTGCGAAGAACTCGGCGATGTGTTGTTTCAGGTCGTTTTTAACGCCCAGGTCGCCGATGAACGCGGCGATTTCAATATCGACGATGTGGTGCAGTCCGTGAGCGAAAAAATGGTTCGTCGGCATCCGCATGTGTTTGGAAACGCCCATGTGAACGGAACGGGCGAAGTCCTTGCCCGCTGGGAAGAGATCAAGGCGACGGAAAAGAACAATGCGGACTTGAAGGAAAAGTCGGCGATGGACAAGGTTTCCCGGAGTATGCCGACGCTTGCGCGTGCGCAGGAAATGGGACGTAGGGCCTGGAAAGATGGTTTCGATTGGAAGTCCGACGAAGCGGTTTTTGAAAAGGTTCGCGAGGAATACTGCGAATTTTTGAACGAATACGGAAAGGCGACCGAGGAAAATCCCAACAGGGAACGCATGGAAGAAGAATTCGGCGACCTGCTCTTTACGCTCTGCCATTTGGCGCGACATCTTGGGCTGAATGCGGAAACGGCCCTTATCCGCGCAAATTCCAAATTCGCCGCCCGCTATCGGACGCTTGAAAAATTGGCAAAGGCAAAAGCCCCCGAAAAATCCCTCAAGGAACGCTCTCCCGAGGAACTGCTCGCCCTGTGGAGCGAAGCGAAGAAGGCGGTCAGTCAAAAATGAGGTTGTTTACCGAAAGACCTACGAAAAATACGAGCAGGTAGCCGTACCAGAGGATGGTGAGCGGATAGTTCAGAATCCGCTTGGACTTGCTTTCGATAGACCGGTTCCTTTCGGCGATACGGACAAGGTTCCGCTTGAAATAGAAAACGGTTCCGGCTGTGCCGACGAGGCTGATTAGGATGAGGATGAATCCAGAAAGCATGGTGCAAAGATACAAAATTTTGATATCGAATCCTCCGGTTGGGCGTCTTCAGGCGTCAAAAGGCCCGGATTTCGCCGTTGTCGGTTGCCCGATGCTTTCAAATTTTCTCTATTTGACAAAGCCCATGGCTCGTTTATGTGAACGATCCTTTCTTTTATGAGGTGTATTTGGATAATCGGGAAAAACTGGATTCCCTGATCGCCGAAGCTTGCGAAGCTTCCGGTGTGGAGCTTGTCGAGTTCGACATGTTCAAGGCTGGGAAGCGCGAAATTCTTCGCATCTATATCGACAAGGCGGAAGGCGTCGATGTCGAGGATTGCGCAGCGGTCAGCCGTCATCTTTCCGATGCGATGGATAATGACGAATCGCTGATCGATGGCGCTTATACGCTTGAAGTTTCTTCTCCGGGGATAGACCGTCCCCTGAAGTCCTCTCGGGATTTTGAGCGCAATCTGAACCGTCTCTTGCGGATTACGCGCGAATCGGGAAAGCCGCTTATCGGGACGCTGGTCGCTTTTGACGAGCAAAGCTTAACCCTGTCGGTAAAAGGTGTGACAGAACAGGTCTTGGTTCCTCGGTCCGAGATTCTCTCTGCCAAAGTAGAAGTTCAATTCTAAAACAAAGGCTCTTATGACAACGAAGAATAAGGAACCCAAAATCAATCTGATCGAAGCCCTGAAGGCCGTGGTCGATGTCAAGAACATCGATGATTCTATCGTGGAAGAAGCGCTTAAGGATGCGCTGATCACCGCAGCCCGCAAGTACTTAAATATCGATAAGCATTTCGACGTACACATCGACAAGGAGACGAACGAAATTTCAATCGCCTTGGTGGTCGATATCGTCGATGACTATCCGGACTACGATCCGTCGCTCGATGCCGCCACCGTTCAGGAAATGGATGAACATTACATGCTGGTCGAACAGGCTCGCGACGTGAACCCGGATGTCCAGGCTGGGGACCATCTCGAAATGGAACTCCCGATTTCCGCATTTGGCAGACAGGCTATCCAGACGGCGAAGCAGTTTCTGATCCAGCACATCCGCGATGCCGAACGCAATAAAATCGTGGAAACCTATCGCGATCGAATCGGTTCGATTGTCAACGGCGAGGTCCTTCGAGTCGAAAGCCGCAATGCGATTGTCGCTATCGGACGTCAGACCGAGGCCGTTCTTCCGTTCAAGGAGCAGCTCCCGAAGGAACGTTTCCAGCAGGGAAGCTCGGTCAAGGCGGTCATCGAAACTGTCGCCGAATCGACAAAGAACGGGGCGCAGGTCGTCCTTTCGCGCAGGAGCGAGATGTTCCTCTACGAACTGTTCCGCCAGGAAGTTCCCGAAATTTTTGACGGTTCCGTGGAAATCAAGGGCGTTGTCCGCGACCCGGGCTATCGCGCAAAGATTTCCGTATTCGCCCACGATGCTCGGATCGATCCGGTCGGAGCGTGCGTCGGCATGAAAGGTGCGCGCGTCCAGGCGATTGTCCGCGAACTCGGAAACGAACGCATCGATATCGTCCACTGGGATCCGGATTTGATTACGTTTATCCGTCACGCGCTTTCCCCGGCGAATATCGTCAAGTATTTCGAGGTCCCGGGAACTTGCCGTGTCGTCGTGATTATCGCCGACGAAGATTTGGCGCAGGCAATCGGTCGAAACGGTCAGAATGTCAAGTTGGCTTCCCGTTTGGTGGAACACGACCTGGATGTTTTCGGGGAAAAGGAATGGTCCGAAAAGAGTGACGAGGAGCGTCAGAAAATTACGTCCGCACGTCCGAGCGAAATCGCCAAGGCGAGCGGACTTCGGTCGGAGAATGCGCCTCTCTTCAAGGAAAAGGCTTCTGGCGAAACCGAACCGCCTGTGGCGGACGCTCCCGTTTCCGAAAACGAAAATACGGACGTGGAAGGTTAAGGAAGTCTAGAAGTTCGCTACATTGGAGCAAAAGCATCGATGAGTAATGAAGTTATGATCACCCCGGGCGAATGGGCCAAGAAGCATGGCGTCGATCCGAGCCGTGTTGTTGCACTTCTGCACGAAAATGGCGTGCAGGTCTTGACACCGTTTTCCCCAGTTCCACAAATGTCTTTTGCTTCGATTGAAGCGCAAGTGATGGACGAAAAGGCGAAAGCCGAAGCGCGGCGGGCAAAGACCGCCGGCCTGCGCAAAAACCAGAAGAAAATCGCCGATGAAAAGGCGGCTTCTTCCCGGTCTGAGACCCCGGCGCCTGCGGCATCGACGGATTCCCATCGGGTTGTCAAGGGAAAGTTTGGAAGCGTCAAGCTTTCGCGCCCGGAAAACGCTTCTCGGCAAAATCCCAAGCCTGTCACCCCGAAGCCCGTAGAAAGTTCGCAAGGCAAGGTGGCTGCGCTAAAGCCTACACCGGCAAAGCCGGTGCCTGAAATGCCCAAAGCGGTTCCTCCCGTTGTAAAATCTGCGGAAAGTAAATCGGTTGAACCGACCGCAAAGCCCGCTGAGGTAACGCCCGTGGCGAAACCCGCTTCTGTGGATACCACGCCGACGCTTTCGGTCCCGCAGACAGCAAAGGCCGCAGAAACGAAACCTTCTGCCGTTTCAGCAAAGCCAGCTGCTCCGCAAACCGCTTCGGCGGCAAGGTCTCCTGTTTCAAAGCCCCAGACGCCTCCGGCTAGACCGCAGGTTCATGCGGTTCCTGTCGGGGAATTGCGCCAGGTAGAAATGAAGGCGCAAGTTTTCAAGCCGGATGCGGCGATTCTTGCCCGCATCGAAAAATCGAGACAGCAGGCTGCTGCGCAGCATCGGAATCGCAATTCCGGTTCAAGCCAAGGCTATACCGGTCATTTCGGACCGGGCGCAGGCCGCGGCACAGGAGGACCTCACTATCGGAACGGAACTTCGGGTTCTGGAAACGGTGCGCGTTCTTTTGGCGGCCAGTCGCGTGGTGGGCATTTTTCCGGCCAGGCGATGCAGGACGTTTTCGCCAATGCGCAGAACAATGCGAACGGAAACAACCGTTTCGGCGGCGGCAAGGGCGGACCGAGCCACGGCGGAAACCAGGATCGCTTCAAGGGCAAGCGCGGCAAGAACGGGCGGGACAACAAGGACAATCGCTTTGAGCAGGGCGAACAGCAGGATGCGATTCGCCAGAATGTTTCGCGCGTGATGGCTTCTCTTTCCAAGAATCCGGTCAAGAAGGTTTATCACAAGGACAAGAGCGCTGCGACGGACGGTGAACAGCGCAAGATTTTGAAGACATCGGATTTCATTACTGTCGGTGAACTCGCCGGAATGATGGACCAGATGCCCGCACGTGTCATTGCGAAGTGCATGGAAATGGGCATGATGGTGACGATCAACGCACGGCTTGACTTTGACACGATTCAGATTCTTGCCGATGAATTCGGTTATGAAGCGCAGCTGATGGAGGAATACGAAGAGGAATCCCTCGGCGGCGTGGAAGATGAAAAGGCGGATGATCTGGAACCGCGCCATCCTGTCGTTACGGTGATGGGACATGTGGACCACGGTAAGACTTCGCTTCTCGACTGGATTCGCAAGACGCATGTCGTTTCGGGGGAATCCGGAGGCATTACGCAGCATATCGGCGCTTATGAAGTGACAACTTCCGTGGGAAAGGTCACGTTCCTCGATACGCCGGGCCATGAAGCGTTCAGTGCGATGCGTGCCCGCGGTTCCCAGGTGACGGACGTTATCGTCCTTGTCGTCGCAGCGGATTCGATGGTGATGCCCCAGACGGTGGAATCCATTGAACTCGCTCATCGGGAACAGGTTCCTATCGTTGTCGCAATTACCAAGATGGACCTTCCGACGGCAAATCCGGACAAGATTCGGACGCAGCTTGCCGAACGCGGCGTCGAAGTGGAACAGTGGGGCGGTAACGTGAGCTGTATCGAAGTCTCGGCGCGTACCGGTGCCGGAATGCCGCAGCTCCTCGAAACCCTCGCTCTCGAAGCGGAAGTCCTGGAACTCAAGGCTTCGAAATCTGCCCGTGCCCGCGGCGCGGTTGTGGAATCGAAGCTCGATCCGGGCAAGGGTTCCATGGCGACGATTCTCATCCAGAACGGTACGCTTCATGTGGGTGACCCGTTTGTCTGCGGCATCTATGCCGGACGTGTGCGTGCGATGTTCGACGATCGCGGCAAGCAGATGAAGGAAGCGGGACCGTCGACTCCGTGCCAGGTTTTGGGCTTTGACGGAACTCCGCAGGCCGGTGACGAACTCGCCGTGGTCGAAGACGAAAAGTCCGCACGTGAAATCGCTTCCAAGCGCCGGATGGCAGCCCGTGAACGCGACCTGCGCGCCCGCAAGTCGATTTCTCTCGAATCGACGTACGAAGGCGTCAAGAACGGAACCGTCTCCGAACTCAACCTGATTATCAAGGCGGACGTGGGCGGATCTTCCGAAGCGATTGCCGCAAGCCTTGAAAAGCTTTCGAACAGCGAAGTCAAGGTCAATATCATCCGCAAGGGCGTCGGAGCGATTACCGATTCCGATATTCTGCTTGCATCGACTTCCCAGGCGGTGATTATCGCGTTCCATCTGATGCCGTCGCTCTCTATCCGCGAAATGGCGCAGAAGGAAGGCATCCAGATCAAGAATTACCGCGTCATCTACGAAATCATCGACGATATCAAGAATACGGTCGAAGGACTTCTCAAGCCGACGACTCGCGAAGAGCTCACCGGTGAAGCGGAAATCCGTCAGGTGTTCAAGATCCCGAAGGT
>JBNMGX010000030.1:0-12896 GCA_050872465.1 Hallerella sp. | reverse complement strand
GCCTGAGCCATTTCCAGCCTTTCGAGAATCGCGTCCATGCGTTCCTCGACAAGTTCCATCGAAGACACGGTCACATGGATAAAGTTCACGAGACGCGCCCGAACCTCGTCCATGGAAAAAGCCTTATCGACGATAATCTGCAATTTCGACGGATCCTGGTTTTGCGGAGTGAGCTTTCCTCGGACAATGACGCGGTCGTCTTCGCCAAAGTGGTCGCGGCAACGTTCCCAGGAATCCGGCGGGAAGAAGATGGAAATTTCTCCCTGGAAATCCTGCAGCATCCCGGAACCCATCGTTTTCGTCTCGTCTTTCTTGCTCTGGAACGATCGGAGGCCCGTGATGATTCCCCCGACGCAGACTATCGATTTCGGATTTTTGGTGACGATTTCATCGAGTTCGCTTTCCGCAAGGCTGTTCGTGGTGAAGCCGCGGAGTTCCGGGCGGCATTCGTCGAGCGGATGCGCCGAAAGATACAACCCGAGGACATCGCGTTCCTTGTTCAGAAGCTCCATCAATCCCCACGGCTGCGCCTCTTCGTAGGTTTCGTCCATCCGAACTTCGGACTTTTCTTCTCCGCCCATCAAATCGAACAGCGAAGTCTGCCCGGCATCCTGTTCCCTGCGGTGACGGTTCGCCACGTCTATCGCCTTTTCAACGCTCGCCATGAGCGTCGGCCTGTTAGGCGTCGTCGGAGACATCTTGTCGAAAGCTCCTGCCATCACAAGGCTTTCAAGAGCCTTCCGGTTTAACGGGGGACGTTTTTCCGGCTGAGCGGTCTGGTAATCGCCAACCCGCTTGCAGAGATCGAAGAGCGTCTTGTAGGGACCGTGAGCCTCGCGTTCCGCGACGACATCTTCGATTACGGGAAGCCCGACATTCCGGATTCCAGCAAGGCCGTAAAGAATCTGTCCTTTCCCGTTCGCCGAAAAAACTCCGAGCGACGTGTTGATATCGGGCGGAAGCACTTCGATTCCCATCCGCTTGCATTCCTGGACGATCGTTACGATGTCCTCCGTCTTTCCCATCTTGGACGTCATCGAAGCGGCCATGTATTCCGGGCCGAAATGAGTCTTTAGGTAAGCAGTCTGATAAGCGACATAGGCGTAAGCCGCCGCATGGCTCTTGTTAAAAGCGTATCCGCAGAACGGAAGCACCGCATCCCAAACTTTCTGGATCATCGCCGCATCGTAGCCGCACGAGACGCATTTTTCCTTGAATTCCGGTTCGAGCTTCGCCATCTTCTCCGGCATTTTCTTCGCCATGATTCGTCGGATGTTGTCAGCGCCGCCGAGCGTGTAGCCGCCGAGAATCTGCGCAAGCTGCATCACCTGTTCCTGATAGACGATGACCCCGTAGGTTTCCCCGAGGACAGGCTCCAAATCCTTGTGGTAACAGTCGATTTTTTCCGTTCCGAGCTTTCGCGCGATGAAATGCGGAATCTGTTCGATAGGTCCCGGACGATAAAGCGCATTCATAGCGATGAGGTCGCTGATTCGGGAAGGTTTCAGTTCGCGCAGATACTTCTGCATTCCCGGGGATTCGAACTGGAAAACCGCCGTCGTCATACCCTTGCTGAGAAGTGCAAACGTTTCCTTGTCGTCCGTCGGAACCTTGTCCATGTCCAGTTCGATGCCATGCGTTTTCTTCACCATGTTCACCGTGTCCTGGATGATGGACAAGTTGATGAGACCGAGAAAGTCCATTTTGAGCAACCCGATCGTTTCGGAATAGTGCTTGTCGTACATCACGACAGGCGTATCCGCGGGAGCCGCCCGGTAAAGAGGCGCCAAATTATAAATCGGAGTAGGCGTAATGACGACGCCACAAGCGTGCACGCCGGTCTGGCGCGGAAGATCTTCCAGACGAAGCGCAATTTTCCAAAGTTCTTCGTAGGATTTACGGCTTTCGATGAGCGCATGAAGCGGAGCCGGATCGTAATCCGGGGCGACAGGTGCGCCTTTTTTCGTCTTGCCCGTCCACGCTTCGGTGAGACTGAAATTCAAAACCCGCTGCGGAAAGAGCTTGATAATCGCCCCCGCTTCGCGGTGGTCGATGCCAAGCACCCGCGCGACATCCTTGATGACCGCCTTGGATTTCAGCATTCCATATGTAATAATCTGGCCGACGCAATCCGCGCCGTATTTTCCCGTCACATAGTCGATGACACGACCGCGGTCCCTATCCGCAATATCCGTATCGATATCCGGCATGGAAACGCGTTCCGGATTGAGGAACCGTTCAAAGAGAAGCCCGAACTTAAGCGGATCGATGTTCGTAATGCCGATGATGTAAGTTACGATGGAACCCGCAGCGGACCCGCGGCCCGGTCCCACGGGAATCCCATGTTCCCTGGACCAGTTGATGAAATCCCACACGATGAGCAGGTAGCCGGCGACATTCATGTTGCGGATACAGTTCAGTTCCTTATAGATGCGGTCGCTCACCTCTGTCCCGTGCTGCGGATACTGGAGCTTCTCGTCGGGATAGCGCCTTTCGAGACGTTCCCGACAAAGATGAATCAGGTAGGCGTCAGCATCGCCGCCTTTCCGGCAGAGCTTGTCATGCTCCATGATTTTTTCGACCGCTTCCCTGTCTTCGGCGGTAAAAGTTTCGACCGCTTTGTCCTCGTGTTTTTTCAGGTATTCCTTCGTGGCCTTTTCAAATGCACCGGGATATTCCTTGGCAAATTCTTCGTCCATCACACGATAAATTTCCCGGTATTCCTCGGACTCCAAAAATTCTTTCGGAATCTGGTAACGCGGCCAGAAGTCGTCACCGATTCCCGTTTTCACCTCGAAATGGCAACGCGCAGCGATCTTCTCCGTATTGTCAATCGCTTCCGGAAAATCCGCAAACAGGGAACGCATTTCCGCTTCCGTGCGAAAGTAAAACCGGTCAGTCGGAAAACGGTTGTCGGTAAATTCCTTGAACTTTTCGACCAGGGCGATACAGCGCAGCGCCTTGTGCGCATCGGCATCTTCCCTTTTAATGTAATGGACATCCCCGACCGCGACCAGTTCACGCGAAAGCTCTTTCGCAAGCGAAACCGTAAACAGGTTCAACGTCTTCTGGAGAGCGATGCCGTTGTCGCAAATCGAAAGATACAGATGGTCATGGTCAAAAATTTTATCCAGCGATTCGATATACGCCCGGGCCTGCGCCTCCCGCCCCGCCACGGCATTCGAACCGTAACGGCTGAAATAATCCCCGGCAATTGCGATGAGTCCTTCCCGGTGCGCCTCTACCACAGAAAGCGGCACCGACGGCGTTTCCGACCAGCGAGCCGAATCCTCGTAGCGGTAACTCACGATGCGGAGAAGATTGTAATAGCCAGTCTCGTTCTCGACAAGAAGTGTCAAGCGTTCATAGCTCTGCGTATCCCTCGGATTGCAGCCGGGAGTTTCCACGTAGATGTGGCATCCCAGAACAGTCCTTATCGGAGCTAGCCCCTTTTCCTTGCGCTTCTTGTTCAGAGCCTTTCCGCGCTCCTGAAATTCCAGGATGCCGAACATCGTCCCATGATCGGTCAGAGCGACCGCAGGCGCATTGTCCGCAGCCGCAGCGGCAAAAATATCGTCAAGCCGGGCAGAAGCCTGGAGAATCGAAAATTCCGAATGCAACTGGAGATGGACAAAACTCATGAAAGGCTCCGTCGGTTAAGTGCGTGCCATCCGAAGTTCCGCAATCGATTCGAGCGGCAGTTCCAAAGCCTTTCCGCTTGGTTCGAGGACGATTTTCGCGACAAAGGGAACCTTGGAAAAATGCAACGCTTCGACTTTAAAACGGATTTCGTCGGGAAGTTTCGGCACTTTCGCATTCTTGATTTCCTTCTTGGAAATTTTCGCCTCCAAGGAACCGCCCGTAGAACGCGCGTAGCGCAAGACCTTGAACAGATCGACCATGGCGAACTTCTGGAAATCCCCGCCATACTTGGTCGTTTCGAGAGCCGCCGAAACCGACGTTCCGTCGATTTCCGGCTTGAACAGGGAATCGGGTTCGCCTTCCTGCGTCCAACGCAGCCAAAAAGCCTTGTTCCAGTCCGTATTGTGGAACGGTTCCACCGGAACCTTGTTCGAAGGGAGCGCAGGTTCTAGACCGTAATGTCTGAGAAGCTCGCGGATTTTCGGTTCGAATTCCGGTTTGACGATAAAGCCATAGCCGGGAATCGCTTCTTCGACCATTTCCATAAATTGCGCAAACTGTTCCAGCGCTTCGCGGATTTCCGCCCGGTCGATTTTCAGGATGCGGACCGTGCAGAACGCCGAATCGTAATAGCAAGCTTCCCATTCGCGCATCGCTTCGAGCACATTTGCCGGGGCGCTGATCCAGCCTTCGAAACTTTCGACGGAATCCTTGGAAAATCCCGTCTTCAGCCCGTTCAGGAAGGAATCCCGGGAAATAGCGAAACGGAGATACGGTTCATCGTTCTGCACATCCGCAAGGCACGCCGACATGAACAGGACCCGCGGAGCGCTTTTCACCGAAATGACCATTTCAAAATTCGGAAGCGTCGAAATTTGCGCCCCGAGCATCGGCGTCGCACCGGACGAAAGCCATTCGTGCGCCCAGGCCGAAAGGCGAACAGCGACAATCTTTCCCGACTGGACAGAAAATTCGAGCATTCCCAAAAGCCAAAGCTCGGCAAGCGGCTTGGGGAGAGCGGACCAGAAAATATCGTCTGCGGAAGGCAGGCGGAACGTCGGATCCAATGTCCAGAGAATCCGCTCCGCGTGTATCGCGGAAACATTTCTTCGGATGGAAAACAGTACGTGTTTGAAAAAACTATCCGAACCGTGAAAGCGGCGCTTGATCCACCATTCGAGAATCTCGTTCTTGAGCCGAAAGCCGTTGTGTTTTAAAAACTCCAGAGCTGTGTCCGTTACGATCAGGTCCATGCCGCGCTGCTCGATCCAACCATTTGCCGAAAGGAATTCCATCAAAAGCGTGATTTCCTCGCGGGTGGTTTCGGCGGAAAGAGGCTTGGAATAGCGGAACGCCTCTTCGCAAAACTGTATCGATCGGCGGTGCAAATTTCCGGTCCCGTTCATCTTCATCTTTCCAAGGCGCACAAAGGAAAGTACCAGGCAGAGATGCCAGACCAGCATATCCTCGTAGCTGAAGAAACGCATCTTTTCGTCCGTGGCGCGTTCTTCTGTCGAAAGGAGCACATTCTTTAAAAAGTCGTCAAAGCCAAAATAGACGTAGGAACCTTTTTCCGTCTTGGAACGCCACAGATAAAGCCCCTTGGCGGATTCGAGAAGGAACGGTTCGACTTCATCCCGCTTGTTCGCCGGCGCCGCAAGGCGCAACTCGTTGATTTCAAGCCCGCGACTTTCGCTGTGATAGATCAAAAAAAGGCAGAGGCGCTTCCACGGTTCAAGCGAAGCGTAAAACTTTTCAAAGCGCGCGGAATCGGTAAAGAATTCAAGCGTCTCCGAAAAAATTTTCGCATTGTTCAACAGCCCCCCGGAACCGAACGCCTTGGCGTGCAATTCCTTGAGCTGAGGCTTGGCCATGTTATCTAAAAAATCCTTGACAGCGAGCATAAAATCTCCAACAAACAGAGGCCAAAGATAGAAATTTTAACGTTCTAAAGACCGAGCAGGGACTTTAATTCTTCAAGGCTGTGCGCCACTTCATGCTTGCCGTTCCAAAGTTTCGTAAAGCTCTTTCCGTAAGCCTCGCCGACCAGACGGTTGTCGAAGAAGAGCGCGACGCCAGAGTCGGATTCGCTCCGGATCAGGCGACCGAGACCCTGGCGAAGTTCCAACACCGCTTCGGGGATGTAGAGGTTCCGGAACGCGTTCTCGCCCTTCGCTTTCATCTTTTCCGAAAGGCTTGCGATCAGAGGATTCGATGGATTGGGAAACGGGAGTTTCGGGATGACCAAAAGTTCGAGCGCATTTTCCGGAAGGTCGATTCCCTCCCAGAAAATCTGGCACCCGAGAAGGCACGCTTCGCGTTTTTTCCGGAACATTTCCACGAGGCTGTCCATGCCGCCATCGATCTGCTGGCACAAAAGAAGCTTATTCTTCGCGGCGAACCGCGGAGCAAGCGCATCGTGCACTTTCGTCATGCTTAGAAGGCTCGTAAAGAGAACGAGCGCATTTTTCCTGTTCTCGGGAAGTATTTCCGAAAGGACATCTTCCAAGGCCTTCTGGTATTCGGGAACGTTCGGCTTCGGCAGGAAATCCGCGATGATGATTCGGCGGTTCTTGTTCACATCGAAATCGGAAGGATAGGTGCGGACAAACGGTTGCTTGGACTTTGAAAGCGACGGATCGAGCATTCCCATGCGGCGTTCAAAGTAATCGAACGAGCCTTGCACGGAAAGCGTCGCCGAAGTAAACGTCGCGCTTTTAATCCACGGATAGAACTTTTCGGTCCACGGCTTTCCCGGGTAAAGCGGAACAGCACGGAGAATTGCGGTATGCGGGTTCCCGGGTTCTTCCATATAAAACACCCAGTCGTCCTTTCCCGCTAAAACGATAAACCCGAAGTCCTCGGCAAAGCGTCCGATTTCCATCGCAGCGCCTTCCAGGTTCCGAGCGACCAGCGAAAGCTCCGGCGTATTCCGCAAGCTCTCGCAGAGGCTCTCCGAAATGGCCTTGACCGAATGACACGCTTCCAGAACGGGCTTCGGATCCGTATCATATTCGGCAAAGATTCCATTTGAAAAACGGAAACCGTCCGTCTTGCGCTTGAAAACTTTCTTGCCGAGCTTAAGGAAAAAGCGGTGCAGCGACTTTTCGCATTCCGTCGTCGCGACCCGCAAACGCTCGCAGGATTCGAGAAGCGAGACGTCCGCATCCAGCTTCCGCAGCTGCGCTTCGAGCTCCGCGACAAGCCCCTTGTCCTGTTCCTTCGGGTGCACCAGAATTTTCGTGATGTTTCTCAGGCGGAAAAAGCGGACCATCTTGCCGAAGCTTGCATGGCTCATCGAAGGCAGGCGATGCGCTTCGTCAAAGACGATGTGGTCATAAGCGGGGAGCAGCGCAAAATCGAGCGCAAGATCCGAAAGGAACAGCGAATGGTTGATAAAGAGAAGGTTCGCCTTTGCCGCCTGCCGACGTACATTTAATCCGAAACACTTGCCGTAATGAGGACATTTCTCGCCGAGGCACGTCGAAGCGTCGCTCGAGAATTTGTTCCACAGCAAGCGATTCCGGGAAAGGTTGAATCCCGTATTTTCGCTGCCGTCGCCAGTCCGCGTCTTTTCAATCCAAGGGATGAGCGTCATGAACGATTCGCGCTCGTCGGGAGCGAGCAGCACATCGGGAGAGTTGAGATGTTCCTCAAACTTTCGAAGGCAAATGTAGTTGCCGCGGCCCTTCATCACAAGCGGTGAAACCTTTTTCCCAAAAAGCGGAGCGATCATCGGAAAGTCGTGCCGGCTGAGCTGTTCTTCAAGCGTACGGGTCGCCGTACTGATGACGACCCGTTCCCCGGAAGCCGCCTTGAGAGCCGCCGGAATCAGGTAGGCGAGCGTCTTTCCCATCCCGGTGCCCGCTTCGAGAATCGAAATCCCTCCCTTATACATATTGCGTTCCACGACTTCCGCATAGTTCGTCTGGGATTCGCGGGGCCTGTAATTCGGAACCGTTTCCGAAAGCTTTCCGTTTTCCGCAAAGAATTCCTTCACACGAGCCAATGGCTCGCCCGGATTTTGGGCAGGCGAAGAAATATCTTCCGGTTCAAGCGGAGAAAGCTTTTCGTGCGACGGAAGACAATCCTCGAAAATTTTTTCCCAGACCGTTCCCAGCGAAAGCCGGTAGAGATGATGCTTCACAAACGAATCAAAGGCTTCGATTTCCTGAAGCGCTTTCCAGAAAAGTTTGCCACAGGCGTCCGCATCGGGAAGCGCCCGGTGCGCACGTTCCCGCGGAATGTCCAGATAGGAAACGAGTGTTTCCAGCTTATGGTTCGGAACCGTCCGGAACGCGATTCGCGAAAGGACGAGCGTATCGAAAACAGGATTCGAATCGATAGATATTCCCACCTTGGCAAAGGAATCTCTTAGGAACTTCGTATCGAACAGCGCATTGTGCGCGACAATCGGATAATCGCCCAGAAATTTCCGGATGTCTCCGGCGACACTTGCAAAGTCCGGCATGTCCGCCAAGTCCGAATCGGAAATCCCGGTAAGCGAAGCGATAAACGGGCGCAAGTGCTGCGCAGGCTTGATCAAAAAATCCTTGCTTTCTACCGGTTCGCCATTTTCAAAACGTTCCAGGGCGACTTCGATGATTTCGTCATGTTCAAAGTCAAGCCCGGTCGTCTCCAAATCCAGTGCGATATATACGTTCGGTTTCATTTGGTTCCTTTATGATTGCCCGCCGGCAATTTCGGCAAGCGGGATTCGATTGCATACAAAGTATTTGCGCCGCGTTCAATGACAAGCGTATCCGCCAAGGCACGCCACGGCATTCCATGGCCAAATTCAAAAAGATTTCCGGCGTATGGAGTGTCCGAGGAATCCTTTGTCCGAAAATATTCCATCAGGTATTTTCCTTCAAGCAAGTCTTCCATCTGGAAATTTCCGTCAAGCGTACAGTTCGCCGTCACGAATGTTTCGGAATCGACCTTGCGAATACGCACCCGAGTGTCCCTGGATGCGCCCGGAATCTTTCCCGAAAGGCTAGCCAGTTGAAGCTTCGGAACCGTTTCGAACTTTGCCCAAGTCCGCGTCTTCTGCGTCACAATCGTATCGCGCTTTCCCGTTGCGGAATCCGGAGACGAAAGCGTCGAATCCGCATAGCGTTCCAGCAGTTCCACTTTCGCATCCGTCTGGAAATTTTCGTCGCCAAACACCAGGAAGCGAACCGGATCCTTTCGCAATATTTTCACCGGAAGCGTGTCCTTGTTCTGCACAAAAATCAGCCGACCGCGGAGCGAATCCAAAAGGGAATCCGCCACGGGCTTGTCATAGACGACTTCGACGGAATCCTTCGGAAACACATTCTTTGCGCCGCTCGCGGGAACGGTCGAAACCTTCGCCGGCGAAAGCGTGTCGCCCTTCATCTCCTTCCAGTCGAGCGAAAGCGTCGAAAGCTTTTCGGAGAGAGACCGCCCCAAAGAATCCCGCCCAACCTTGCACGCAAAAGTATAGGATGAATCGCGGTTCGCCAGGGAATCAAAGTAAAATTCCACTTCGTCGCTTTTCGGCGAGCGGTAAACCCAGTCCGGAGCGATCCGTTCGGAATCGGGAGAAAAAAGCGCACAGTTTTCCTTCGACAAAAACGCGCTGTCAAGCAAAAGGTTCCTTGAAAATTTCGCCGAGAGCGAAGCCTTGCCCGTCTGCGTTACCGCATCGAGCGAAACGGGCGTCGTATCCTGATCGGCAAGGGCAATCCAGAGCGTGTCCGCGCTTTGCGGCGAAAGTTCCAAGTCAAATTCTCCCACACCGGCAAGTTCGACCGAAGGCTCGATTTTCTGGTTGCCGTTCGCATCGAGGAAGGCGACGACGCGGTAACGGCCCGCTTTAAGCCCCGCCAAGTGAAAACGCCCGAGGCTATCCGTCTGCGTCGAGAAAATGGGAATTTCCCGGGTGAGCTTCGGGAGCGAATCCGCTTCCACGCTCAGCGAGTCGCGGAACTTTTCCAGGTAATGGTGCGCGGACCGCTCGGACGCCCCCAACAAGAAAAGCCCTACCGTCGGATATTGCTTTTTCTTCACCATCGAGGACGTCACCATGACGCGCCCCGACACGGAAAGCGAATCGATGACCGGTCCCGTCGAAAAAGTCAGACGGAAAGGTTCCGCAATCGCATTGCCGCGAAGATCCTTGAGACCGCTCGCAATCGTCAGCGTATATGTCGTATTTTCATCGAGCCGCGCCTTTGAGCGGATAAAAAGTTCATCGCCATCGACTTCGAACTTGAGCCTCTTTTCGAGCGGCGGAGAAATCGTTACGGCGCTCCGCGGAACCGAAGCCGCAATCCACTCGTCAAACTGCAAATGGACATTCAGTTCCGGCGGCACATTGACAGATCCCGGTGCGGGAAACACCCCGGCGACTCGCGGCGGATACTTGTCTTCCGGTCCGCCCTGCGGCGCAATGGACGTGGCGCAGTCGGCGACGAACAAGGCCAGGAAAAAAAGTGTCCACCAGCGAAGTTTCATCTCAGCGTATCAGTTCCCAATCAGATGGATAACTTTCCCGATCCGCGAAAAACGAATTTTAAACGGAATCTGGAACCACGTGAGCGGTTTCCTAAACGAAAAGCCCTGATCGGAATTGTCAAACGAGAAATAGACGATAAAGGCTTTTGCCTTGATATTCTTCTGGGAAACGAAACCCCAGTAGCGGCTGTCCGCGGAATTGTCCCGGTTGTCGCCCATCATAAAGTAAACGGGATATTTCACCTCGTAGCTTTCCACCGGAGCGCCGTCCACGAGAAGCCTCGCCTTCAGGGACAGAGAGGTATCCAGCGAAACATTGTAGGCGAGATCTTCCAGCTGCGCCCCTTCAAAATAGTCATAGCTCACCGGTCGGGATAGTCCCGGATAATTGCCGTTCGGGTCAAACCGCGGAATAAACCCAGTCCGTGCGAGCTTTGCAAACAAGGCAAAGTCCAACGGCCCCACAATCGTATCGCCTTGCAGCAATCCCTGTCCCATGATGCGCCCCTGTGAAAGCGCCAGGTTCAGCAAAAGGCTCCGATCGCTCTCCACGGGAATCCGAAAATTTTCAAACGTGTAGTTCGATACTTTCACGGAATCCTTGAAAAGGATAAGCTCCAGCTCCACCTTCTTATCCAGGTTTTCCTGCGTCATCAGGGATTTCACCCACCAGAGCCTCGAAAGCGGAAGCCCTTCCAAGTCGATGATATCGCCCGGAGCGGGAATACGGACAGGCTCAAGCGAGTCCCGTGCACCGGCAGAACGGAAATACGCCGAATACTTTCCTTTTCCGGGAAGCTTTTCCTGGGGGACGCCGTTCTGGAGCAGCACACCGTTCCGCACGGAAACCGTATCGCCCGAAGTCGCAACGCACCGCTTGATAAAATCCTTTGGGCCGTCAGCGTAATGCACCAGGTGCGGATTCCCGGGAATCGGTTTTGAATCCCAGTAATAATTTCCGAACATCAGCGCATCCGCCAAGTGCGTATAGCGCACATAATCATAATCGGGATAGGCAGGCTCCCCCGGATAGCGGAAAATGACGATATCGCCTTTTTTCGGATTGGTCAAGCCTGGAAATTTCGAATGGGTAAACGGAATCGGCGAGCCGTAGGTAAACTTTAACCCCAAAATAAAGTCGCCCGTGAGCAGCGTATCTTCCATGGAACCGCTCGGAATCTGGAACGCCTGGATAACATACTGGATAACCACCAATGCACTGGCAATCGGAATGACAAGTTCCCTCATCAGGGCTTTCACACAACGAGATACAGACTTTTTTGAAACCATACTTTTCCAAGATAGAAATTTTCCCAAAGTCCCTGATTCAAACGCTGCACATCCATATCCATTATTTTCTATTTTGCAAACATGAACGATATTTTCGAAGCATACCGAGGGCTGCTCCTCCTCTTTCTGGTTGCCGTCCTCCTCTTGATAATTTCACGCCATCTGTTTTTACCGTTTTTCAAGAAAATCGCAGAAAAAAGCAAGAACAAGTTTGACGATATGCTCGTCGAACGCAAGACGGTCGAGCGGGCCGTCCACATCGTCCCGGCCATCATTCTCTACATGGGCCTTCCCCACGTTCTCCCGCAAGACTCCTTCCTCTTCCAAACGCTCTTCACGCTGAACAACCTCTACTTTATCGTCGTCGGTTTCCTTGTCTATGATTCCTTTCTCCACGCTTTCGCTGACCACATCCTTTTAAATTCCCAGAAACAAGGTCTTCCGATCCAGGGCGTTCGCCAAGCGGCTCTCCTCGTCGGATTTCTGGTCTGCACGATACTCGTCATTTCGCAAATCACCGGGAAAAGCCCCGTTATTCTGCTCTCGGGTCTCGGAGCGCTCGCCGCGGTCTTTATGCTCATTTTTCGGGATCCCATCCTGGGTTTTACCGCCGGCGTACAAATTGCGACATTCGACCTGGTCCGTACCGGCGACTGGATTGAAATTCCCAAGGAAAATATCAACGGCACAGTCCATTCCGTCTCGCTCACCAGCATCCGCATCACCAACTGGGACAACACCACAAGCGTCCTTCCCGCATACAGCCTCGTTTCCACACCGTTCAAGAATTGGCGTCTCATGCAGGAATCCGGCAGACGGCGCATCCAGCGCGCGCTTCTCATCGACGCCCGTTCCCTCGCCCCGCTCACCGAAACGCAGATCCAGCAGCTAAAGGAAAATTCCCTCTACAGGCCGATTCTCGAAAAGCTCCTCGGCGAACTTTCGGAAAATGAACGTCCGCTCAATCTGGCAGCCTACCGCCTCTGCATTTCCGAATTCCTCCGCACCATTCCCGAGATAGACACATCCCGCACGCTGATCGTCCGCGAACGGGAGTCGAACGGCTACGGAATACCGCTCGAAATCTACCTGTTCACGACATACGCCAAATGGGTTTCCTACGAAGAATTTTCCGCGTCTCTCGCCGACAGGCTCATCGCAAGGCTTTCGGAATTCGGCCTAAGGCTTTACCAGAAAATTTAGGGACTAGGGATTAGCCCGCAGACGTCTAAGCTTAGTGGGCAGTGGTCAGAACCGCGAACATTTAAACTTTTTGAACTAAGCGGGACACGGGACGAGGGGATTCTAAACGAACTTTTTGTCTCCAACCAAAAGGTTTCGACATCCGAACGGGATAACGTCATTCCCCGGCTCGCTACGATGTCATTCCCCGGCTTGTCCGCCGCGGCGGACGCAGACACGGGGATCTGTTTTCAGAGATTATCGGATCAAGTCCGATAATGACAGTTTAACGCATAGACGGT
>JBNMGX010000029.1:0-13225 GCA_050872465.1 Hallerella sp. | reverse complement strand
TGCGCGGTCCGGGACAAAGAGAAGCAGCGCCTGGATGCTCGGACTTCCCGGTTCGAGATCCATCGGCACGATTTCTCGGAGCATGTAGCCTTCGCGGCGGAACCTTTTAATTTCCTGTGCGGCGACGGCGAGGTTCGAAGAGTTCAGAAGAATACGCTCGGGATGGCTTGCTGCAATTTCCGGGATGACGTTTCCGGGAAGGGCTTTGCCGGCGGGCGGGTCGAGATAGACGGTCCACTTGCCTTCCTTGGATTTTCCCCGGAAAAATTTCGGAAAAAAGTCCCTGTCGATTGCCGTGTGGATGTAGCGGACATTCGGCGTCTGGCGATCTATCGGGCGGACATCGGCCGCGAAGCAGTCTTCGAAATCTTTGGAAAGCGCTTCGGCGATGTAGGCGGGACCTGCGAAGCATTCGAGGAACCTGTCGCCTTTTGCCGGGTGAATCATTTCACGGATGCGCTTCGGAAGTCCGATCCAGGGACCCTTGCATGCCGGAGCCCAGTCGATGATGTTGTATTTCTGGTCGGAGCCGCCGATGGGAATGAACCTGCTACCGAAACCCTTTCGAAATTCAATGCGGGAACCCGGAATCGGATGCGCCGGGTCGAAAGTCTGCACCGGGCTGACCCGGATTTGGTGGCAGCAGAGAACGTCGCCCGAATGTTCGCGCTCGAGGTAGTCGAGGAAAGTCTTGAATTCGCGGGTCGCCTCTGCGGAATGCAGGATGTTTTGTACGGCGATGCCGAAGCGTCCGTCCCCCGTGGCGCGGAACCAGATTTGGAGAATCGATCCGCGGAACTTGGAAAGGTGGGGCTTTCGGATCTGGCTATCGACATCGAGGACGAGCTTGGGAGGTTTTGCGCCCTGGAACGGCCCTTCGATGGAAAGGATGCGATGGCCCTTGGACATGTGCTGCGAGAGAATGCGCCAGTCGCAGGCGTCCGCCTTGACGGGAACCGTAAACCAGCTCTGGATTTTTCCGGGAATCCGGTTTTCCGTTGCCCAGTTTTCGAGATAGGCGCGCTTGCCTTCCAGGTCGGTCGGAATCGGCCCGGACGTTTTGGAAAGCGTATCGTTCTTCGGTTTGGAGTCTGCCGGTTTGCGGTTCCATGTACCGCGATTTTTGAGATTTCTTCTTTGCATAGTTTTTGTCTAGACGATAAAGCGCGGATAGCGCCAGGTACAGTCCTTGGCTGGTTTCGAGGCGAAGTTTCTGAATTCTCCGCGGAGGCTGAACATGTCGGGAGACCCGCTTATCGGTGAAAGGATGATTCGGGAATCCGCATGGGCTTCGAGTTCCGGGTATTCGCCGGGATTTGTCGCCGCGATGACTGCGGATCCGGTAAGGGAAATCAGCACATCGACCATCTGGAGCAGGGCCTTTTCCGGCGGGATGTTGTTGCGGACCGCTTTCGGGTTGTGGAGAACGGCGGAAATCGGATCGATGATTATCGCCGCATAGTCGTGATCTTCCAGCTTTTTTGCCCCTTTGACCCGCTTTGCGATATATTGCGCCATTTCTAGCGGGGAAAGGGCGATGCCTCGCAAGTTCAAGAAACCGAATTCGGGAATCGAAGCGGGAAGCCCTCGGGCTGCGGCGATAGCAAAAAGCCTGTTGAGAAAGGCGGAGCGGGTGCTTTCGAAGTTTACGAAAAGAACGTCGGAGCGGTGTGTCGAAGCGAACAGCCAGTCTTCTCCGTGGGAAAGCGAAAAGGCGAGGTCCATCAGGGCAAAGGATTTTCCGGTCTTTGGCGGAGCCGTGAGAAGTAAAAACTCGCCGGCTTCGAGCGTTTCGTCGATGAGTAGCCTGTCTTTTTTCGGAGCGTTTTCGCTGTCGCTCGCTAGTTCGATGAGAGGCTTTCCGTCGAGGCAGAATTCCACCCAGGTCTGCCAATCCTCGAAAGTCTTTGCGCCTTGTTCGAGACCTATCAGATACTGTTGCTTTCCGTTGCGGAGAACTCCCGGCATCCGAACCATCTGGCTCGGGTTTGCATTCGACGAATCGACTTTGAACCCCTGGGAGTCCAATGTCTTGAACAGGTATTCGACGCGGGAATCGTATTCTTCTCGGCTTTTCGCATGGATCTTGATCCACGCCTGGACGGAATTTGCTCCGGTGCTGACAAGTGCCGCGCACGGGATGTTCAAGGCTTTGTAGTAGGCGAGCTGTTTCGCCAAGCTGAAGTTCGGGTTGTCGATGACCGCATAACGGAAGCGGAACGATTCGTCGCTTTCGTCTGTGCTCTTGACCGGGTTGATTCCTACGAGCGCTCCATCCGGACCGTCTAGGGATTTCATCGTTTTCTTGATGCCGTCCGCCTGGTTTAAAATCTCTTCGACCGATTGAACCGTTGATTCGGACGTGTTGGATTTTTTGTATTCGACGGATTCCTCCGGCTTGAAAAGCGCTCCGAGAAGCTTTGCGAAATCCAGTCGCCAGTCGGGGGTCGGCCATGGGATGTTGAGTGCTTCCGGGTCTATCCGGTGGTTCTGTAAAAGTTCAAGCGCCTGGGCGTCTAGGCCCATCGCAAGAACCTGTTCCAGGGAAATCGCTCCCGAAATGATCGGCTGTACCGGACCGCTAAAAGAACCTTTCTGCGGCGAGGGCTGTGGCTCCGCTTGGGGTTCTTTCGCCGGGGCTTCTTCCCTTTTCCGTTCGCGCTTTTCTGCCGCGTAAGCTCGCCGGATGATGGCGTCGGAATCTTCTTCGGAGAGGCCTTCGTCCTTAGCGTGTTCTCCCAGCTGGAATGTCGCTTCCATGTAGGTCATGCCGCTTTTCTCGGCGGCTTCGGCAGCGCGGAAAAGCTCGCTCTTGAGCTCTTCGGGCTTGTGCTTGCTGCTTAAAAACAGGTTGATGATTTGGCGCGGGCTATCCATATAGGGAGAAATATAATTTTATTCGGCCTTGTCAAAAATTTTCGGCGGATTTAGCGCGTCACATTGCGAATCCAGCGTTTTCGCTCGACACGCCACACGAGGATGGGTATCTTGACCAGTTCGTCGGAGCGGAGCATCAAAAAGATGAGCGGGTAGGAAAGTCCCCAGGTAAAGCCGGCCAGGTAACCGAGCGGAATGGAAAAAAGCCAAAGGCTTCCGATGTCGAGGAGGGATGTGAAAACGGTATCGCCGCCGGCCCGGAGAATGCCGACGATCGCCGGCGACGTGTAGGACTGCAGAACAATCATGATGCACTGGATGCCGATGAACGTTTTCGCAAGCTGGACCGTTTCCTCCGGAATTGCGTACAAAGTAAGAACGGGACCCTTGAGGATGAAGAGAAGGGTCGCAGCGACGATTCCGACGAAAAATCCTGCGAGGAGAAGCGTGTTGGCGTAACGCTTGGCGTCGCCCAAGTTCCCGCCGCCGAGCCTGTTTCCGATGATCGGTGCGGAAGCTCCGGCAACCCCGAAGATGAAGACCAGCGCGACCTGCTGGAGGGTTCCCACGATGCTTGAAGCGGCGACGATTGTCGCGTTCAGGTGCCCGAGAACGACGGATTGGGCGGCCACTCCGACGGACCAGCCTGTTTCGTTTACGACGACCGGAATGCTGTAGCGGAGAAAATCCTTGAAAAGCGGGATGTCAAAATGGAAAAGACTTTTGAAGCGGAAATTCAGGTGCCTTTCCATGAAGCGTACGTAGAAGACCATCGCAAAGCATTCGAGCGCTCTCGCGATAAGCGTGGCGAGGGCCGCTCCGCGGACGCCCAGAGCGGGAAATCCGCAGTGGCCGAAAATCAGGAGCCAGTTGAGGATAATGTTCAAAACGAACGCGCCGGATGTGACGATGAGTCCCGCCTTGACTTCGCGCGTGCTGCGCATGAGCATGATGAGCGTGTTGCTGAATCCGAAGAAAAAGTACGTGAACCCCTGGATTTTCAGGTATTCCGCACCGATTTCGACAAGTTCGGGGACATTCGTGAAAATCCGCATGACTTCGCGCGGAAAAAGCGTCGTAAAAAATCCAAACAGGAACGAGACGAGCGTTCCCATGCAGAGCGTGATGGAAACGATTTTCTGGATGCTTTTTGAATCGTGCTTGCCGTAATACTGCGCGACGAGAACGCCGCCACCGCTCGCCGTCCCGAATGAAATCAGCGAAAAGATAAAGAAAGGCTGGCTGGCGAGCGTTACCGCCCCGAGAGCCGTCTCCGAAATGCTTCCGACCATGATGTTGTCGGCAAGCGAAAGGGAAAACTTGATCAGATCCTGCAGGGCAATCGGAAGGGCTAGCCCGGCGAGCACCTTGAAAAAATGCGGCTCCAGGATGAACTTTTCGGAAAGCTTCATCACACTCCCGCGGGAACGATTTCTCCGCCGGAATAGTTGAGAATCTTGTAGGCGTATCCCTGTTCGGTGAGGAAGAGTTGACGGTTCATCGCAAACTCCTGCTCCTTGGAATCCTTGGTCACCAGGGAGAAGAAGTGCGCCGGGCGACCGTCTTCCTTGGGACGCAAAACGCGCCCTAGTCTTTGGGCTTCTTCCTGGCGGCTTCCGAATGTTCCCGAAATCTGGATAAGGATGCTCGCGTCGGGAAGGTCTATCGCGAAATTTCCCACTTTGGAAATCATGAGGTTGCGTAGTGTTCCCTTGCGGAAATCCCCGTAAAGCCTGTCCCGTTCCTTGTTCGGCGTTTTTCCCGTGATCAGCGGAATTTCGAGCTTTTCGGATAGCTTTTGCAGCTGGTCGATATATTGCCCGATAATCAGGATGCGGTCTTCCGGTTCGTCATACGTTTCGATGAGCTTTTTAACGACGTCATCTTTCTGGGGATTGGTACTCGCTATCGTGATCTTGTCGCGTGTCTGGGCGAGCGCATATTGCATTTTCTGCTCGGCGGTCATGACGACGCGGATTTCGCTGCAGTCCGCTGTCGCTATCCATCCTTGCGATTCGAGAATCTTCCACGGAAGATCGAATTTTTTCGGGCCAATGAGCGAGAACACTTCGGTTTCCTTGCCGTCTTCGCGGACAAGGGTCGCTGTGAGGCCTAGTCGGCGTGTCGCCTGCATTTCCGCACTGAAACGGAAAACCGGAGCGGGCAGGAGGTGAACTTCGTCGTAGATCATCAGTCCCCACTTGTGTTCGCTGAACAGGGGGAAGTTTACGAGAGGCTTGTCGTCCGCATCGCTCTTCTTTTCTTCGTCCTCTTCGCCTTTCTTGACGCGCTTTCTCTGGGTCAGGATTTGGTAGGTTGCGACGGTGACGGGACCGATTTCCTTGACGTCGCCCGAGTATTCCTTTACCTGGTCTGCGGTGAGCGTCGTCTTGTCGAGAAGCTCGCGGATCCATTGCCTTGCCGCGGAAATGTTCGGGGTGAGGATGAGCGTGCGGGTTTTCATCAGGGCCATCGTCGCCATGCCGATAAGCGTCTTGCCCGAGCCGCATGGGAGAACGATAACACCCGAGCCTCCCTTTTCGGAGCCGGATGCGTAGAAAATCTGGGATGCGTCTTTCTGGTAGCTTCTGAGTTCGAGTTTTTTTCCGCCGAGCGTCTCTTGGCGAAGTTCAATGGGGAGCGGGTCTCCGGCGACGTAGCCCGCGATATCCTCGACGGGAAATCCGTTCAGCGTGAGCGTCATCTTGAGAATGCCGCGCTTGTTCGGATCGACAATCGCTTTCGTATCGCCGTCAAATTTTACGAGGCAATTGGCGACGTTTGGCAGTTTGCAGACTTCCTTGAAAAGCGCTGCATCGGTCGATTCGAGGCAAAGTCCCAGCTCGCCCTTGATAAGCTTGAGCATTCCGTAGCGGCCCATGTATTCATGGATTTCCGTTGCGACGGTTTCCGGGACCGGATATTTGCCCTGGTCTTCGAGGCAGCGGACGACATCGTCGGCGGTAAGGCCTGTCGATGCGGCGTTCCACAGGGAAAGGTGTGAAATGCGGTAAGTGTGCAAGTGCTCCGGGCTTTTGACCAGTTCGGTAAACGGGGCGATTGCGTCTCGGGCCTCGATATAGTGCTTGTTGTGCACTTCGACGAGGATTTCCATATTGCTTTGAACGATGATTGCGCCTTCGGGATTCATAGGCGCCATATTTAAAAAAATATGGGGAACTTGGCGGAAAAAATCGGCATAAAAAAACCGGATTCTTTCGAATCCGGTTAAAGAGCCACCCAACAGATTTGAACTGTCGACCTGCTGATTACGAATCAGCTGCTCTACCAGCTGAGCTAGAGTGGCATCGCAAGACCAAATGTAACAAATATTTTGAAAAATTTCTATATTAAACCCAAAATTTTTTTCAAGGACCCAAAAATATGGCCTCTAAAATGCCGAATAACATGCCGAACGGCGGAGCTTCCGCCGGAAATTCGGAAATGAAGGAATTTTTTATCCAGCATGGAATGGTAATTGGAATCATTCTCCTTGTTGTCGTTATCGCTGTGATCGTGGTGGTGCGCTTTCACGGTTCGAGAACCCAGGCGAACGCGGCGCAGGCGGAACTTTTAGGTCCGGCTCTCGCCTATGAATATACGGGCAAGAAGGATAGCGCTCTTGCGGAATATGATCGCCTTCTCGCCGGAAACGAGCTGAGCGGGGAAACGCTTGCCAAGGCCGCGCTTCTTGCGGGGAACATCCGTTTCCAGAACGGGGAGTTCGATGCCGCTGCGGTCCTCTACCAGAAAGCTCTCGACAATGCGGGAAAGTTGCCGCTTGTCCGCGGAGGCGCGATGCACGGACAGGCTGCCGTCGCCATCGAAAACAAGGATTACGCTGCAGCGGTAAATCTCCTTGAAAAGTTTATCGCCGAGTTTGGCAAGCGGACCGGTGACTTGGAAGACCGCTACGAAAAGGTCGAACCTGCGGATCCCGTTCCGACGGTAGCCGATGCTCTGTGGAAGCTTTCGCTCGTCTATAACCAGATGGGATATCCGGATAAGGCCAAAGCGACCGCAGAAAAGCTGCTCAAGAAATACGGAGACAACCAGCTTTATGTGGAGCGCGCGAAGAAGCTGATCGCGACTCTCTGATTTAATTGTGAATTTTTCAAAAAGTCCGCCTTCGCTGGCGGACTTTTTTTTGTGGAAAATTTCGGAAAGGAAAAGCCTTTTTAAAAACTCGACAAATATGTTTTAAATGGAGTTTCTCGGGCTTGAACCGGCGGGCGAAGTCGAAAGAACTTCTGGCGGATTCCGAATGAAATTTCGGTTCACATTTTAAATTTTTCCTAGGAAAACCAACATCGGAGAAATTCTATGGAAGACTACATCCAGAACCTGTTTGCGGAACGCATCGGCGGAAGCTCTTTTGGAAAAGGGACCGTCCTTTACAAGTTCGAAAAAATCAAGCGGGCGCGGCGCGAGGCGGAAAAGGCGCATCCCGAAACGCCGATTATCGATATGGGTGTCGGGGAACCGGACTGGATGGCGGATCCATCGGTTGTAAAGAGGCTCGCTCAGGAAGCTGAAAAATGGGAAAACCGCGGCTATGCGGATAACGGGATTTTGCCGTTCCAGGAAGCGGCGGCGAAGTATATGGAATCCGTTTTCGGCGTCTGCGGGCTGGATGCGCAGAATGAAATCTGCCACAGCATCGGATCGAAGCCCGCCCTTGCGATGATTCCGCAGGCCTTTATCAATCCGGGCGATGTTTCGATCGTAACCGTTCCCGGGTACGGGGTTCTCGGAACAATGACCCGCTTCCTCGGCGGGGAAGTCTATCCGCTTCCGCTGCTTCCCGAAAACGATTTTTTGCCGGATCTGTCGAGCGTTCCTGCGGATATTGCGAAGCGTGCGAAACTCCTCTACATCAATTACCCGAACAATCCGACTGGCGCGGTGGCGACTTCCGAATTTTTTGAAAAGGTTGTCGATTTTGCCCGGAAAAACCGTGTTATCGTCATTTCCGATGCGGCGTATGCGGCGCTTACCTTTGACGGCTACGCACCGCTCAGCTTCCTCTCCGTTCCCGGGGCGAAGAATGTCGGCGTGGAAATCCAGTCCCTTTCGAAGGCGTTCAACATGACGGGCTGGCGTCTGGGATTTGTCGCGGGAAACGAAAAGGTCGTGAAAGGCTTTGCGTGTGTCAAGGACAACAACGATTCGGGGCAGTTCAAGGCTATCCAGTATGCGGGAGTGGAAGCTCTTTCAAATCCGTCGATCACGAAGAAGACCGTGGCGAAGTATTCCCGGCGGCACGATTTGCTGGTCAAGGCTCTGTCCGATGTCGGGTTCAAGGTGAAAAAACCGAAGGGAAGCTTTTACCTGTATGCGCAAGCTCCGAAAGGAATCGAAGGCGGTGAAAGTTTTTCGAACGCCGAGGATTTTTCGCAGTGGCTGATTCGCGAAAAGCAGATTTCGACGGTTCCTTGGGACGATGCGGGGCATTTTATCCGTTTCAGCGTCACGTTCACCGCGGACACGGAAGCTTCGGAAGTTTCCCTGATGGATGAAATCAAACGTCGGCTTTCGGATGTGAAATTTGTCTGGTAGCGAAAATCCGGTTTAAAGCGAAAAATCGCGCGGTTCTCTGAACCGCGCGATTTTCGTTGCAAGGAGAAAATTCAGGGGAACATCGTATTCAAGAGGGAGTCGATTTGTTCGAAGCTCTTTTTGGAAAGGTCTCCGAAACGGTAGAAAGTCCCGTCCTTGTTCACGATGAAGACGACTGGGACGTAGCCTGTTCCGTAAGCGGGGCCGAACTTGGCATTTACGTCCTGGAAAATGGGAAATGTCGCGTTGAACTGGTCGATGAAAAGGCGCACGTCGTTCTTCTTGATGCCTCCGCCGATGGAAATTCCCACTCCCGTCAGCCCTTTCGGTTCGTATTTCTTGATGAGCGTCTGCATTTCGGGAAAGCTCGCTTGGCAATGCGGGCATTTCGGGCTGAAGTAGTAGATGACAAGGGGCTTGCCGCTGAAATGGGCGAAGAGCATTCCCGGATCGTTTACCCCGGCGAGTGTCTGCATAAAGTCGATTTTCACCGGGGTTCCTGCGGAATCCTGTTGCAGGGTCGGGGCTTCCTGTTTGGGAACATCCGTCTGCCCGAAGGCGAACATGGAAAGACATGCAACCAGCGCAATCGCTTTTACCGAAAAACGCATTCAAAACTCCTATTCAGAACGGATTGTAAAATATAAAATGGCACTTTGAAAGTCAATCAGGGTTTTAACCGGTGGGGAAGCCTCGGGAAAGCGCCCGTTTCCCGGACGTGGGGAAGGTTGCAGATCCAGGCAACGGTCCGTTCAAGGCCTAGCCCGAATCCGGCGTGGGGGACGGAACCGTAACGGCGAACGTCTAGGTACCAGGAATACGTTTCGGGAGAAAGCCCCTGCTTTTTGATGGACGCTTCGAGTGTTTTGAGGTCTTCTTCGCGTTGACCGCCGCCGATGATTTCCCCGAAGCCTTCCGGGGCGAGAATGTCCATGTTGCGGACGACTTTCGGATTTTCCGCGCTGCGTTTCATGTAGAAAGGCTTGATTTCCGCGGGATAGTCATAAACGACGACGGGTCTTTCGAAATGCTTTCCGACGATGGTTTCGTCCGCTCCGCCGAAATCGTCTCCCCATTTGAAGGGGGTTCCCGAATCCTGGATGATTTTTACAGCGTCGGTGTAGCTGATGCGGACGAACGGTTCGCTTGCCGTGATTTCGAGCGCCTTGGTGTCGCGACCGAGAATTTTTAGTTCCTGCGCGTTTTCGGCGAGAACCTTTTGTACAATTGCCTGGACAAGGCCTTCGGCGAGTTCGATATCGCCTTCGAGGTCCATGTAGGCGACTTCGGGCTCGACCATCCAGAATTCCGTCAGATGGCGTCGCGTATTCGAGTTTTCGGCGCGGAATGTCGGGCCGAAGCAGTAGGCTCTGCCGAAAGCCGCACAGGCCGCTTCCATGTAAAGCTGGCCGCTTTGCGAAAGGTAGGCGGTGCTGTCGAAATAAGGCGTGCTGAAAAGCGTGCTAGAACCTTCGCACTCGTTGGGCGTAAAGATCGGCGCATCGACGAGCGTGAAATCCCGGGAATCGAAGTATTCGCGAATCGCTTGGACGATGTGATGCCGGATGGTGAGGATGGCGTGTTCGCGCGGGCTGCGAATCCACAGATGGCGCAGGTCCATTAAAAAGTCAGTCCCGTGCTCTTTGGGGGAAATCGGGTAGTTTTCTGTCTTGGATACAAGTTCTACGTGAGAGGCGATGATTTCTACGCCCGATGGGGATTTAGGCTGCGAAACGACCTTTCCCCGGATGCGGATCGAGCTTTCCTGTGAAAGATGCTTGATGAGTTCGAATTCCTCTTCGGGAACGTCGGAGACGCTGGCGACAACCTGGACAAATCCCGTGCCGTCCCGGAACTGGATAAAGCAGACTTTTCCGGAACTCCGGACCCGCGTGACCCAGCCCGAAAGTTCAACGTCCTTGCCGATGAAATCATCCAGATGGCGAATGTAAATCTTTTGGAGCATAGGTTTAAAATAGCAAAAGGAACGGTAGGATGGCGCCGGGACGCTTTAGGAGTTTAAAGAGACATAAAAAAAGCCCCACATCTGTGGAGCTTTAAGAGAGCGGGAAAAGGGACTCGGACCCTCGACCCCGACCTTGGCAAGGTCGTGCTCTACCAACTGAGCTATTCCCGCGAGGACAGCCCAATTATAGATAAAAAAAATGAGCCTGTCAAGGGGAATGTGAAAAGAAATCGATTTTTTTTGAAAATCTTTAAAAGCTTGAGTATATTGGGGGCGAAAATAAAACGGCAAGGAGTACTTATGGATGCAAAGGAATATCTCAAGGTCTATCTGGTGACGGATCGCGGGCTTTCGCTTGACCGTCCGATTGAAAAAGTCGTGGAAGAATCGCTTCGCGGCGGCGTGAGTATTGTACAGCTTCGCGAAAAGGAATGTTCTTCGCTTGAATTTTACGAGCTGGCGTTGAAGCTGAAAAAGAGGCTGTCGGGAACAGGCGTTCCGCTGATAATCAACGACAGGCTCGACATTGCGCTCGCTGTTGATGCGGACGGGCTTCACATCGGGCAGAGCGACCTGCCTTATCCGGTTGCGCGGCGATTGCTCGGAAAGGATAAGATCATCGGGCTTTCGACGGACAATTACGAGGAACTTGTCGCGGCGAACGATTACGATGTGGATTATGTCGCTTTCCAGGCTTTTGCGACGACAACAAAGCTCGATGCCGCAGAGGGTCTAGGTCCGGAAGGGCTTCGAAAGGCAGCTTCTCTTTCACGCCATCCGCTGGTCGCTATCGGGGGAATCCATTTGTCGAACGCCGAAGAAGTCGCAGCTTCCGGTGTCGATGGGCTTGCCGTCGTCTCGGAAATCATGTCGGCAAAAGACCCGAAGCTCGCTACGGAAAACCTGCGACGGGCCTTTGAAGCGGGACATGCGAAATTTAAAAAGGAAGGCTGAAAGCTCTAGCGTTCAACCTTTTGAAAAGCTTGAATCCGCAACGAAAATTTAAAGCGCGCTGTTGATTTTCAGAACTTTCCGTTCAAAGTCTTCAAGGGATTTTCCGACGACGAGAATCAGTTTTTCAAGATTGATCCGATCCGGGATGGTGATGATATCCGGCAAAGCGTCGGCCTTGGCAATGACGTTTTCCAAATCCCTGTCGTAATCGTTTCCACGTTGCCAGTAATCCTTGGGCGTAGGCATTTCTACGATTTGGAATTTCGCCTTTTGGCAAGCGGAAAGGATTTTGGGGTTATTCCGAAAATCGGCGACGCATTTCGCTTCGGGGAATTTCTTTCGGATGGAAAGAAGCGTGTCCGCCATATAGACGCTGATGCCCATCTTGGGTTCGCGGACGGAGTAGGTTTCGTTTTCGACGCGGAAAATTCGCCCGGGAACCGCGCACACGTCTTGTCGGGACGTTCCTGTTTCCGTGTAGCCGATGTTCATCCCTATCTCCGGGAGCATCTTGTAGATGTTTGCCGCTTTCAAGCGGTCAACGCAAGCCTTGAGGTCGCGGCAGAGCCTGTCGCTTTCGGAAAGCGAGCCTTCGACATTTCCTTGCGAGAGAATGTTCGCTGCGTTGAAGAAAACGTCCCAGAAAAAATCCTTGACTGGCGGCAGGAAGCTCTCGATTTTTCCGTTTCGGACCATTTTTCGCCCGGACTTTTTATCGGTGAATTTCCCGATGACCGCGCTCTCGATTCCTTCGGCGGCGAGCGCCTTTTGAAGCGGTTCCGTATCTTTTGGGGAAACGGCGATGACGAGCGTTCCCTCGCTGATGATTTCCCACGGATCGAGTCCGAAAATCTTGCAGATGTTTTCGATGTCCTCGGGAACCTTGTACGAATCCGTATCGAGCAGGACGCCTATTCCGGAAGCCTCGGCGACTTCCCAGACGCCGCGCTTGGTGCCGCCTTCCGTCGCATCGTGCATCGCATGGACGCCTCGGAAGCGCGCGGCGATTTCCGCATCCTTGACGACGGAAATTTCTTTCATCCTTTTTGCTGCGCGCCGGATGTCCTTGCTGTCGAGCTTTCCCTTGAGCGCTTCGCCGAGTTCAAAGCCTAGGAGCGCCGCTGCCTCGATGGCGATTCCCTTGGTAATCACCAGGTTGTCTCCCGCCCTGGCGCCTTTGGGCGAGACGAATTTCTTGCCGTATCCCCAGACCGAGATTCCCCCGATGGTCGGACAGGTGATCGCTCCGTAGTAACCCGTGTGACCTCCGACGATGGCGATGCCCTGGCGCTTTGCTTCGGCGCTGATTTCCGCGATGAGCTTTGCGATGTAGTCCTGTTTTGTGTCCGGCGGAAGCAGGAGCGAGTAAGTCATGAATTCCGGTTTGATTCCCATGACAGCGACGTCGCTTGCGCCGATGTGGATCGTGACGTAGGCAAAATCCTTCGGGGTCATGCGGACGGACGGAAAAATCGGGTCTTCTGCAATAGCCATGAAACCGCCGGGAACCTTTAGAATCGCGGAATCCACGCCCATCGACGGGCCGATAACGACCTTGGCGTTTGCGCATCCGGTTTTTGCGAGAATCGCCTTGGTGAAAAAATCGTCGTTTACCTTTCCGATCATCGTCATCTCCTATTTGTTCGGGAATTCTGTCGGTGAAATTTCCGCATCTTCAAAATGCAGCGCATAGATAAATGTTTCGCTGCTCTTGCCCTTGAGTTCGAAAGGTCCCTTGGGAAGCGGGCTGTATTTCCCGACATTCGGAAGTTCTTGCAGAAGCTCTCTCGAAATCAGGAATTCTTCGCCTAGACGGCTGCAGAGATCCTGCAGGCGGGACGTCGTGTTGATGGCGTCGCCGTGGTAGGC
>JBNMGX010000028.1:0-13556 GCA_050872465.1 Hallerella sp. | reverse complement strand
GGATTACCGGCGGAGAGGACAAGGCGCTTTACCACCCGTGGCAGGCGATGAATCTCGCTCGGGAACATGCGCGCCTTTTTGTGGCGAACCGGGAGCGGACGGCAACGGAACTCGCCTTGGAAATGGATTCGAAGCGCCCGTGCATTCTTTGCCCTTACGATGCGGAGCTGTTCGGACATTGGTGGTTTGAAGGTCCGCAATTCATCGAGTCTGTTTTTGAACGGACGGCGGCATCATCGTCGATTTGTCTCGCTTCGGTAAACGAGCTGTCGCTCGATCCGCGGGATTTGGATATTCACCGCCCGATTTTTTCTTCGTGGGGCGAGAACGGCTTTGCTTCGGTGTGGGTCAATTCGGAGGTGGATTTCATCTACCCGAAGTTTTTCCGGATGTTCGGCGTTTTTAAAAAATGTCGCCTCGAGGCTCACCCGACAAAATTCCAGAAGCGTTTGCTAGCCCAGATGGTTCGCGAACTTTCGCTTTTCCAGGCTTCGGACTGGGCCTTTATGATCCACAATCATTCGGCTGCCGACTATGCGAAGCGGCGTCTGGAAGAGCATGAACGGGACTTTATGAAGCTCGCAGCGATGTTTGTCGGAGATTTTGTCGATGAATCCCTGCTGCGGGAAATCGAGGATCGGGATAATCTTTTTCCGTGGATTTTTCAGAGTTTTGCGGAGAGAGCTTAGAACCGTTGACGTTTAAACTTCAGAAACTAGGATGAAATAGTCCGAGGACGTTTAAGTCTTAGGGATTAGGGAACAGGGTAGTCTGCGGACGTCTAAGCTTTCGGGAAGAGTTTAGCGGAATACGGGATGCGGGAATTCGAGATTATCGGGTCAAGCCCGATAATGACATTTGACGGGTCTATTCCCGGTAATGACAAGTAGAGCGATATGCTGGTGAATGATGTCGAAGTAAAAGTCCGCTCAGATGCACCGTATTCCGCTTCCCGTTTAACGACTATCCACTGATTTCTGCTAACTAATAACTATTCACTATCGACTATTCACTAATCATTGACAACCGGCAGTTCGCTAAAACGTCAATTCCGCATTCCTAATTCCGAGTTCCTCATTCCTGTCTCCTGATTTCTCTCAACTGAAAATCTTTAAAGCGACCAGTGGTATTCGAAGCCTAGCTGGATAAAACAGTCGATGGTGGAACCTCCGATTTCTGTCGGTTCGGCGACCGCATCGACGGACGGTTCCTTGTCGAGAAGCCTGCCGCGCCCGGCGATTCCCGCTCGCAAGTCGATTCCGTAATGTTCAAAGAAAAGCCCGCGGACGCCCGCCGAGAGAATCGCTCCCTTGTAAAAATCCTTGAATCCGATGCGGGCCTTGTAGGCGCTCGAAGGTTCTCTTCCGCTTTTCGTGTCGATGGATCCCGAGAGAAAGCTGTAGAGAAATCCGAGCGAAGCGTGCGGCAAGATGTCGATATTTTTCCGCACATGGAAACGGTGGGAAAACAAAAGGCTGAGGCCGACTTCGTAGCGGTAAAACGTCCAGTGGTCCAGCTCCCGGTAAACCGTGTCGCGGTCGTCGGTCTTTGCGTCGTGGGAAGAGAATCGGAAGAAAATTTCCGCACCGATAAAGTCGTACCAGAGCCCGCCGGCGTAAACGTTCAGAACCGGCGAGGAATCATCCAGAAAGTTCCAGGTGGAAAGCGAATCCTTGGTATTGCGGTAATTTTTGATACGGCTTTTGAGATGGCTTCGATACCAACTGTCCGGCGTGAACGGAATCTGAGCCTGCGTATAGCCGCCCGCGATTCCGACCCAACCGTGAAACTTGGGAATCTCCGAAAAGTATTCGTCCGGTTCGACTGCTTTCCTTTTTCTCTCTTCGGCGGAAAGGCGTCGCTTGGTGCTTCCGCTAAAGAATGTCTCGGCGATATCGTCTCCCAGCTGGATTTTGTCGTCCCTGTAGGGAAGCGACCCGGCGATTTTCGGTGCGAAACTCGTTTCGTCAAAAAGCGCGATGACAAGGGAATTTCTCCGGCGGGTCATGAATAGCAAAAGGCGGTCTTCGATGGATGCGATTTTCTCTTGGACTTTCGGGTCGCGGGCCTTGAGGTTTTCGGCAGGGACTTTCGGCTCCAGATTGTTCCCGAGCCATCTTGAATAGAGCGCTGTGCTGGAATCCCTTTCCCATTCCCCGGCGATTCGCACCGAAGGGTTTCCGATGCCGCCGTTGTTCCGCTTGAGCGACAGGGAAAATTCTTTCGGGTCTAGCGGAACGGCGCTGTCCGGGCTCCAGAGTAGAATATCCGGATCGCTCCAGAGGGTGAAAGGCGTTTTGAAGAAAATGTCTCCGGCGAAAAGCTCGGTGGAAAAAAACAGGACGGTGAGCAGGGCGGAAAAAATTTTCATCGGACGCCTCCGTCGATTCCGAAAGCGAGGCTGTCGGCGGCAAATGCCGAAACCTTGGCGACCGCTTCCGAAAAAATTCCGTTCCGAATGTCCAGCGGAATTTCGGAAACCGCTGAATAGAGGGCGCGCTGCTTTTCGTTGTCCCAGAGCGTGTAGGCGAGGATGATGGTTAAAAAATCCGACGTGCGTTTCTCGGCGGCTTCTCGACCGGTGAGTGCGTAATCGTAAAAGTTGTCCTTGGAAAGGTCCAGCCCGAGCGTAAATTCATGGACTAGTATCAGGTATTTGGGCGCTGGCTTTTCGGGCAGGGAAACGGTTTTTCCCTGGGCAGGAAAACGCCCCTTGATAAAGATTCGGTCATCGAGTTTCTGCGTATCTTCGGGAAAGGATTCATAGACGGAATCCGGCCAGAGGGAAAGCTTCGGGTAGCGTGTACTTTCCAGTTCCCTTTCAAAGGCTTTTTCCGCCTGCTCGCCTAGAACGGCATAGACGGAATCCCGCGGAATTTGCAGGTTCTTGGAAAACCATTTATCGCGTGTGACGACTATCGCCCGGTGAAGTCCGATCAGCGCAATTTCTTCGCTTGCACTCGGGGATTCCCGGTAGTAAGGGTGGCTTGCGTTCCACTGCTTGCCCGAACAGGCGACGAGAATCATCGTAAACAGCAGAAGCGCCGCCCGCATTTTACACACCCCATTCTTTGCGGTAGGCGCGGACCTTTTCGAGAATGTCGCTTGGCGCACCGATTTTCTGGCGGTTCTCCGCATTTTCGAGAAACGCGATGATGTCGTCGATGTCGATAATCGAATGAGCTTCGATTCCATAAGTCTCTTCGACAGTCGAAAGGGCGGATTTTCCGTTTTCGAGGCGTTCCTTGCGGTCAACGGAGATGAGAAGCCCCCGGATTTTCGCATTCGGGAAGTTCTTCATCGTCTGCATCGTTTCGTTCACCGATGTTCCCGCGGTAATCACGTCCTCGATGATGACGACATCTTTCGCTTCCTTGTAAGTGTCGCCGACGAGGCTTCCGCCTTCGCCGTGATCCTTTGCTTCTTTTCGGTTGTATGTGAAGCTTAGGTCAAGACCGTGGCGTTCGTAGAGGGAGATAGCCGTCGCAGCGCACAGGGGGATTCCCTTGTAGGCTGGGCCGAAAAGGTTCGATGCCTTATCTTTGAAGTGTTCAACAAAGGCTTCGGCATAGAATTCGGACAGGCGGGAGAGAGCCTTGCCCGTGCGAAATTCTCCCGTGTTGATGAAATATGGCGTGTGGCGTCCGCTCTTGGTGATAAACGCACCGAACTTGAGCGCCCCGGTTTCGACGAGAAAGTGGACAAAGGAATCTTTCCGGTTCATCAGTGGGAACCTCCGATGAGAAGGGAGAAAATCCCGCTCAGAATTTGGTAGCTGGTAAGGACGGTGAGCGAAACCAAAATGACGGAAACGAGAACGCAAAGCCCGATATACCAGAAAAACGACTTCTTAAATCCCTTGATTTTCAGCTTGAAAATGAACCAGACGATGACGGAGAGGAGCGCGGCGAAAATCCAGGCGACTGGTGCCGAAATCGCCGCGATGCAGCTCACGATATAGACGAGCGAAATCCCCGGGATGAAGAAGAAACATATCGCAAGCACGGTGAGAAGCGCAAAGCCGACGTAGTAGGATACACCGCGTTCATGCTGGATGATGACCTGAGGCTTTTCGTTTTGCTTGTCCGCGGATTCGGCAGGTTCCGCTTTGGCGTCTTGCTTAGGCTCTGGATTTTCTGCAGAAGCCTGGGTGGCTTGGGTTTCTTCTTTCGGGCTTTTTACCGAAACAATTTCGGCGTCCTGGATTTTGGGTTCGTTTTCGTCTGCCATAAAAGTCCTTACAGGATAAAGGTTCGTCCTTCGTAAACAAAGATGCGATGTTCGAGCCAGAGCTTGACCGCCGAGGAGAGAGTCCGCTTTTCGATGTCCTTTCCGAGTTCGACCAATTCGTCAATCGACGCGGTTTCGGGAACGCGCTGGACATCCTGGCAGATGATCGGACCCTGGTCTAGGTCTTCGGTTGCGAAGTGCGCCGTCGCACCGATGATCTTTACGCCCTTGTGCCACGCCTGGTGGTAGGGCTTCGCCCCCTTGAACGCCGGGAGAAAGCCGTGGTGGATGTTCACGACCTTGTAGCGGAACTCTTCGGTAAACGTCGCCGAGAGAATCTGCATGTAGCGGGCGAGAATGATGCCGTCGGTTTTCGTTTCCTGAATGATTTCGCGGAAACGATTTTCCGAAATCGTCTTGTCGCCAGTGCTCGGAACATAGTAGAAAGGAACGCCGAAGGTTCCGCCGACCGGTCCTAGTTCCGTATGGTTGCTCACGATGCAGCTAAATTCGCAGGGAAGGTCTCCGTCGCGATGCTTGAGAAGCAGGTCGTAAAGGCAATGGTCTGTCTTGGAAACGAAAATGGCGAGTCGTTGAACCTTTGTCGTATCGTAAAGGTTCCATTCGAGCGAAAGCTGCGGAGCGATTGCCTTCAGATGTTCGCGGACTTCTGTCGCTGCGGAAGGTTCGCATTCAAAAACCGCACGGAGAAAAAAGGTTTCGATATCCTTGGCGGTGTGCTGCGTCAAGTCGATGATGTTCGCTCCGGCCTTGGCGAGAACCTGCGTGGTGCCCGCAATCAGTCCCTTTTGGTCGGGACAGTGAATTTGTAAAATATATCGGGTAATAGGCATATTGTATAATATATAAATTTAATTTCCTTGCATGGTGGTTTCTTGGAACGGGATGCGGGAGGTCAGAACTTAGAGCTTAGTTGATAGTGGATAGTTGTTAGTTGAGAGAATCAGGAAACAGAAATCAGTGGAGTTAGTTAGGAATTAGGAATGCGAAATGAGGAATTGACTGTTCAGCGAACTGCCGGTTGTCAGTGATTAGTGAATAGTCGATAGTGAATAGTTATTAGTTAGCAGAAATCAGTGGATAGTCGTTAAACGGGAAGCGGAATACGGTGCATCTGAGCGGACTTTTATTTTTAGCGGTCATCCTGGAGCATGATCAGAGCTTAGAGCTGAGATTTTAGAACTTAGAGAACTCCGTTCGCTTCAAGTTCCCTCGTCCCGTGTTCCGCTTAGTTGTCCCTGAAGCTTAAACGTCCACTATTCTAAGCTCTGAGTTCTACTCACTAAGTTCTGAATATCGGGCTTAGCTCGACAAGCTCGCTAACCTATCGACAATCCCATTTTAAATGTCATTATCGGGCTTGACCCGATAATCCCTTATCTGAAAAGAGATTCCCCGGTCTGCGTCCGCCGTGGCGGACAAGCCGGGGAATGACAGTATAAGGAGCACGGGAATGACGTCGGGGGAATGACATTGTCCCGTGCATCGCCTCCAAAAATCTAGATGCCCGCGATTCTGATTACTGACTGCTGACCACTGGTCACTAAACTTAAACGTCCTCGGACTATTCCCCTCATCCCATGTCCCGCTTCCCGAAAGCTTAGACGTCTGCGAATTACTTGCCCAATACACAGCGGAGGCTCGCGCCGAATTCCGGGTTGAACTTTTCGAAGGAAATCCGGTTGGAATTTTTCTTGAAAACGGCGACCGTTCCGTTGGCTGTCCAGAGATAGGCCTTGTCGCCCGCATCTTTAAACTTTCTCGATTTTTCGGGGACGCTTGCCTTTTTAAAGTGCGCGCCGCTTGCGCGAAGTCCGAAGCCGAATTCGTCGGTTCCGTTGCCGTTGTCGTTCCAACCGAAAGAGGCTTTCAGTTTTTTGGCTGGATCCGTTCCCACGTCTTGGGAAAGTTTTTCCCAATCGGAAACGTTCGGAATCCGAAAATCCGGCGGGCAGGCTTTTTGCGCGCTGCTCCAGTCGTAAAGGCGTCCCCAGACGTTGCACTGCATACAGACGGAGCCTTTGACTGGCGCATACTTGATGTTCTCCGCTGTCCACACGGAATTTCCGATGCGCACCCATTCGTAGCGGTTTCCGTCCCTGGAATCTTCGTAGGAACCTTGAATTTCTGGATCTCCGTCGGAATCGAAGGTTTGCGGAAATCCTGCGATGGTTCCCATTTTGTACAAAGTAATTGACTGGACTTGGCCGTTTTCGTAATAGCGTTTTGCCGTTCCGTCCAGCGCACCGTCTCGGTAGTGGAAGGTTCCTCGGAGCTTGCCGGATTCGTAAAACTCCTCGGATTCTCCCTGTTCCTTTCCTTGGACAAAGTTCCGAGTCCGCTTGACAGTTCCCGATTCGTAGTATTCCGTTTCAATCCCGTTCTTGACGCCGTTCTCGTAACGAACCTGTCGATATGGTTTTCCGCTCGGATATTTTTCCGTTCGGATATCGTCGCAGGCGGCGAGAAAAAAGAAGCTTAACGCAAAAAGGGAAAAGAGAATTTTAGACATTTCCGGATTCCGAAAGAGGTTCCATGTGGACGTTAATTTGTGTACGCTTGCCGTATTTGGCGCGCAGCTGCTGTTCGATGGATGTCGCGATGTCGTGGGCTTCGACTAGCGAAATATCCCGGTCGAGCTTGATGTGGACATCGATGGCGTAATCGTTCCCGATTTTCCGGGTCTGCAGATTGTGTAGCCAGCGAACCTTGTCCGTGTTGCGGATGATATCGCAGATTTCCTTTTCGACATCGGGCGGGAGAGACGCTTCGAGGAGTTCCTGGACGGTGGGAAATCCGATTTGGAAGGCAACCTTGATGATGAAAATGCTGACGATAACCGCGGCAATCGGGTCGAGAATGGTGAATTTTCCGCCGAGGAAGAACGCTCCGCCGATTCCGAATAGCGTCCCGATACTGGAAAGCGCATCGGAACGGTGATGCCATGCGTTGGCGATTAAAGCTTGGCTGTCAATGCGATGCCCTGCGCGGGCCGTGTAGCGGTAGAGCATTTCTTTTGACGCAATGCAGATGATCGCTGCGACGAGGGCGATGATTCCCGGAGTTTTGGGAATGTCTCCCTGGAGAATCTGAACGATTTTTTGGGCACCGCTTACGAAAATCCCGATGGCGACTGCGAGCAGGGCGAGGCTGATTAGCATCGAGGCCATCGTTTCGAATTTTCCGTGCCCGTAGGGATGGTTCCTGTCGCGTTCCTCTCCGGAAATGCGGACGAAGATGATGACTACTGCGTCGGTTGCAAAATCCGAAAGGGAATGGATGCCGTCAGCGACCATGGCGGATGAATTTCCGAAGATTCCGGCAAGCAGTTTTCCGACGGTGAGGATTAAATTGACAAAAAAGCCGTGCCACGTGACTCTTTGCGCTGTTTTGACGCGATCTTCTTCCATAGGTTTTGAAATGTAGCTAATTTTGCAGTATGAAAAAAATTCTGTTGGCCTTGCTATTTCTTTCGGCTGCGCTCTTTGCCGAAGACTTGACGGATTCCCTGGCGGCTGTTGAAAAAACGGCGGTTGCGGAAGTTTCGACGGAAGCGGTTTCCTTGGTGCCCCCTGAAACATGTCCGTCGGATTCGATGCTTTCCGCAAATTACGCCAAGTGCAAACAGGCTCTTACGATTGCTGTCGAAGCGCAGATGGACCGCAAGATGAATCGCGATCGTTCCATGGAAATGGCTTCGACTGCCGGGGCTTTTCTCGGTGGCGCATTAATCGGATTTTTACTCGGCTGGCTTGTTTTTTGATATGGCTCTTATTCGCTGCATTCTTCTTCTTGGGATGTCCCTTTCGTTTGCGTTGGAGCTTCGGGAGGTGAGCCGTCTCGATAAATCGGACGGTCTCCCCGGAGCGGAAATCGCCGCCTATGATTCCGAACAGAAAATTCTTGTCGTCGCATCGGGCGATGAAGAGCTTTCTGTCGTTTCCTTAAAGGATCCGGCAAAGCCTCAAATTTTGAAGGTCTTGAAATTTCAGGGCGATGTTCCGAGCGTCGCCGCTTACCGGAACCTTGTCGCCGTTGTCGAAACGAACAGTCCGGAAACCTCTCCGGGATTTCTCCACTTGTTCGAAATTCGAAACCGTGACTTGGTAAAGCTTCGGACTTTTTCCGTCGGAGCGCAACCCGACATGGTCGCCTTTTCTCCCGACGGGAAAACGGTTCTTGTCGCCTGCGAAGGAGAAATTGACGAGGATACGCACGAAGATCCCGAGGGAAGTATCGGACTGGTTGATTTGTCGGAAGGCGTTGAAAATGCGACGGCGCAGGAGCTGACATTCGATGCGTTTGACAGTCTTTTCCTCGCGAGTTCCGGGGTGAGGCTTGGCGGCCCCGGCAGCTATCTGCAAAACTTGGAACCCGAATATATCGCCTTTTCGCCGGACGGGAACTTCGCCTTTGTCTCGCTCCAGGAAAACAACGCGATGACGAAAATCGATGTCCGAAAAAAAAGCGTCGAAAAAATCTGGGGCCTAGGTTCGGTCGATCATTCCTTGAAGGGAAATGGCTTTGACTATCGGGACGACGGAAAAATTTCGATAGAACAGGCTCCGGTTCGAGGCGAGCTCCAGCCGGACGGCATTGCCGTGTTCGAAAACTCTGGCAAGCTTTATGTGCTTTCGGCGGATGAAGGCGCAAGCCGGGATTTTTCGTCCTATACGGATGAAACCCGGGCGGACCTGCTTTTGCGGGCGGGGATTTTGGATCGAAGCGTTTTTACGGAATCGCTTGTGCGTAAGCTCGGGCCCTTGCCAATCGATGCGGAAAATCCCTGCGACGGGAACGAACCGTGCCGTTATTTGAATATGTTCGGCGGTCGCTCCATGAGCCTTTTTGACGGCGAAACGGGAAAGCGAATCTGGAACAGCGGTGACGTAATCGAGAAAGCTTCGGCGGAAAACGCTCCGGCGCTTTTTAACCGGAATTCCAAAAAGAAAAAAATCAAGGCGGATGTTCGCAGCAAGAAGAAAGGACCCGAGCCGGAAAATGTCGCCGTTGGAAAAATCCGCGGGGAGATTTTTGCCTTCTTGGGGTTGGAACGTTCAAGCGGCATCGCGACCTTTTCGCTCAAAAATCCGGAAGGCCCGCAGTTGGTAAACTATCTCTCGAATGCGGAAGACCGGGGACCCGAAGGAATTCTCTTTATTTCCGCGGAAGAAAGCCCGCTTTTGGGGGAACCTCTTCTGGTTGTCGGCTACGAATACAGCGAGTCGCTGGTCGTCTATCGGATTTTTTATTAAATTGGCGTTCACCATGAAATTTTTCAAGCTGTCTTTTCACGTCGAAGGTTCGTCCAGGTCGCATTCGTTGCGGCTTCCCGAATTTTCGAAGCGCATTCTTTGCGCGGGAAAGGCGCTTGTCTTTTTGGGAATTGCGCTGCTCCTTATCCAGGGGGGCGTTCATTTTTCCTACGGTTTCTTGAAAAACAGGATGATCGACAACCGCATCGCCCTGTCCGATAAGTTAGGTCGTGAACAGGTTCGCCTGGATTCCCTGAACCGGATGATGGAGTCCCGCTTTGCAAGCGAGGACCTGCTCCATTACAAGTTCGGTCTGAATCCGACGGATCGCTCCAGCCGGGAAATGTCCATCGGCGGACCGGAAAGCCCGGAGCGACGTCTTTCAAGAGTTGCCCAGCCGATTCTCGACCAGTCCCTCTCTTTAAAGGCGAAAGCGGAACAGTTCCGCGCCAAGGCTTTGGAAAACGAAAAGAATTTCCGGGAAATCGCGGGCTTTGCCGGGCAGCAGTATGCGAACTGGCGTCACATCCCTTCTATATCCCCGACGACGGGACGCTACGCTTCGGCTTTTGGACATCGCGTCCATCCGATTACGGGCGAAGTCGGGAAGATGCACAACGGAGTGGATATTTCGAACAGCCGTTGGACGCCGATTTACGCGACGGCTGACGGTGTAGTGACCATTGCGCGTCGCAGCGATTCCTTTGGAAATTACGTCGCCCTGGACCATGGGAACGGCTTCGTGACGAAATACGGTCACATGCAGTCCATTTCCGTGAAGCAGGGGCAGCTGATCAAGCGTTACCAATTGTTGGGATACATGGGCAACACCGGGCTTTCCGCCGGTCCACACCTCCATTACGAGGTCTGGCTGAATTCCAGGCCGGAGAACCCGCTTCGTTATATTCTCCCTGGAGAATACGCAATTCAGTAGGCTGTCTTCGGGACGGCTGTTTCCGAATTTGCGCTTAGACATTCATGAACCTAATTTCTGTGGCGTTTGCCCTTGCCTTGGGGACGTGTCCGCGGTTTGTCGAAATTTTGCCCGATCCTTCCGATGTGGAAGATTCCCGTGGGGAATTTGTCGAAATCCGCCTTCCGCATACTCCGTTTCGCGATACCGTTTCCGTCTATCATGAAGAGAAAAAAGTTTGGGAAGGAAGTGTTCCAGAAAGCGCGGACCGGATCCTTCTTATCCGCGACACGTCGCTCTGTCCGAAAGCCGAAAAACTTCTGTGCGAAAGCCTTGTGGGAAGCGCCTTGCCGAATTCCCGGAAGGCCGTGTGGAAATTGCGGAGCGGATCTTGCGAGGATGCCGCGGAGCTTCCCGTCCCGAAGTCGGGATATTCGTTTGTACGGAATGATTCCGCTTTCAATGCCTGGAGCTTTGCCTTGCCGACACCCGGATTTCCGAACGGAGATTTTGAATCGGGGGTAAACGATTGCCGCTTGCGAATCGATACGCTTTTTGTGGAAGCTTCTGTCTGGAAGGGCGAGTGGACGCTTCTCGGTTGCGATTCGGCTCGGATACAGGCTTCGTTCCGTTCGGAAAATTCCCTGTCGGAAAATTCATGGACCGGGCTTTTGGAGAGGGACGTCCGTTCCCGTTTCGATACGCGCCTTTCGGCAAAGGCTCTTGAAATTGTCGCATCGTGGCCGCCGGACGACATTCCCGGAAACGATACGCTCGATACGCTGGTCGCTCTTGCCGGAAATTTCCCGCTGCGATTTTCGGAAGTGCATCCGTGCCCGGAAGAAGGCGTTCCGGAATGGGTGGAAATCTATCATGAAGGCTCTCGCGAAATTTCCCTGTCCGGGATGAGGCTATGCGGAAACCGGAACGCGAAGCTGCCCGACGTGAAAATCGGAAGCCGGGAAAGCGTCGTTCTCACCAAGGATACGCTCGGGATGCGGAACTTTGTCGGAAATGACGATGTGCGGATTCTCGCCGTAAATTTCGGCTATCTGAAAAACGGTTCCGATTCGCTGTCCCTTTGCTATGGAGAAGAAAAAGTGGATTCGGTCGCATGGGGAAAGCTCGCGCGGATACAGACGCGCTGTCCAGCGGGATTTTCGACGGCGACAGGTCGCGAGGAAAACAGCCCGGGCTTCCAGACGCCGGGTAGCCTTGCTTCGGATTCTGGCGGAGAACTTCCTTTTCGGGTGGAATGGAACGCGCGAATCTTTTCCCGAAAGAACCGGGCGAATCCTCTGATGGTCCGGGTCGAAAGCCGCGAAGAAGTTTTGGTGGAATTGATTTCGGGCAAGGGAAATCTTTTATGGAAAAAGACTTTTGCACCAGATGCCGCAGGAAACCGCTGGACGGAAATTCCGCTTCTCGACAAGGGATTTCCCGGTCCGAACTTCTTGCGCGTTTCCCAGAAAAATTCGGAAAAGCGTATCGGTATCATTCTGCGCCCGTGAGGACATATGGCAAGAATTTTTTTGTGCGTCCTGGTTTTTTGGGGAACGCTCTTTGCCGACGTCCGAATTCCCGAACCCTGGAATCCGGGATGGTTCGAACTTCTTGGGAAAAATCCGGCGCGAAAGGCTTCCGGGTTTCAGCTCGGGCTTGTCTGGACCGAGCCGATGGAAGGCGTCGATTACGAGGTCTTTGGGCTTTTCTCCGAATGGGGAAATTCGCATTACCGCTTGGGGGCTTTCTTGGCGAGTTCCTTTCTCGATTCGCTATATCGCAGCGAAAATTTTGGAATGGATTTTTCCGTCGCTTTTTCTGCGTTTCTGTTCGGCGCCGGGGGAAATGTCGATATCCAGGTGATTCCAGGCGAGGCGACCTGGTGGCGGACCGTGGGGCGGGCAGGGATTTCCTGGAATGGATTCGCTCCGTTCTCGGTCGGGCTATGGGGAAATTTTCCGTCGGATTTTGAAAGTTCTTCGCTTGTGGGAAACATCTTCTGGATTCCAGGAGAAAAGTTTTGGAGCGAAGCCGCTCTTCTTTACCAGCGTCCGCAGGGCTTTTTGTTTGTATTTGGCGAAAAAATCCGGTTGGGAACCTTGGAACTGCATGGCAGCATCGCCTATCCCGGTCCTCGTGTCGGCATCGGAGTTTCGGTCGGAATTCGAAACTGGGGCGCAGCATTTGGAGTGCATCGGGACGGGAATTACATGAATTCCAAGATGGGCGGGCTTTTTTATCGGAAAAATCCTGAAACTTACAGCTTGGAAAGTAAATTTTAGAATACATGTAAGCGTGATGTCTTTTTACTTCATCCATTTTGTTATATTGTGATTATGATTGTTCTGATATGTTTGATGCTGTTGCTTTTGATGGCCTTTGTATGGGTTTTTGTCTGGAATGTGAAATTGAACAGAAAATTCCGGATTATCGATACGATTGCCCGGAATACGAAATCCCTGTGGGCTATCCTGGATTTGGATACGGCGCATGCGATAACCGCTTCGAATGCGTTGCTTGAAATCGTCGGGATTTCTGCGGAAAATGTTTCGGAGCATGATCCGCGCGAAGTGGTTCATCCCGATGACGTGAAACTTTTGGAAGTTGCGCTCCGTGCCGCCCAGGCATCAAAAAAATTTGACCGGGTCCGCATTCGTCTGCGCGATATTCGTTACGGCTGGCAGTGGTATGAAAATTATGGATTCTTTATGGAAGACGGCTCCCGAACCCTGTTCTGCTGTTCCTATTTTCCGATAGACGATCGGATGCGCATCAGCGAAGAACTGATCGAGACGAAGCGTCGGATGGCGATTATGCTGAACAATTCGTTCAACATCATCTGGACGTTGGACTGTTCTTCGAGAGCGCTTACGATTATTACGGATGTGACACGCGAACGTTTTGGAGTCGATGACCGCAAAGCGGGCCTGCTTCCGTCGAACGAGGAATTTTTCCTGAAAGAAGACATTCTGTCGTTCCGAAAAATGCTGAATAAGAGAATCGAATCCCTTTTAAAAGACGGATTGACGAAAGATGAACCGCAGGAATTTAAAGTTCGCGTTAAAAATCGGGACGGCAGCATCGTCAAGTTTGTGACGCGCAGTACGCTTGAAAAAAACGATGTAGGGCAGTTT
>JBNMGX010000027.1:0-13747 GCA_050872465.1 Hallerella sp. | reverse complement strand
GTGCAGACTCTCGAAGAGCTTTCGAATGCGACGATCGCGACGAGTTTCCCGAACATCGTAAGCGGCTTCTACAAGAAGGACATGAACTTTGTCGTGCTGGAAGGCGCGGTCGAAATTTCCGTAAGCCTTGGCGTTGCCGATGCGATTGTGGATGTCGTCGAAACCGGGACGACGCTCAAGCAGGCGGGTCTCCGCATCGTGGGCGAACCCCTTTTCCGCAGCAACGCGGCGCTCTTCTGCCATCCCGAAAAGCAGGGCTTGGAAGAAGTCCACACCTTGGTTCGCCGGATCGAGGGAAAGCTTGTCGCAAAAACTTATATGATGATCGAGTACGACTGCCCGGCGGATTTGCTTGACCGTGCATGCAGCGTGACTCCGGGGCTAGACGCTCCGACGATTTCGAAGCTTCACGGACGCGACTGGTATGCGGTCAAGGCGATGGTTCCCGAGGAAGACGCCAATTCCATCATGGACAGGCTTTGGGATGTCGGTTGCCGGAGCATCCTTCTCTTCAGCATCAAGTCGGCGAGAATCTAGGGCGAATCGATGGCTCCTGTGGAATCTCCGGCTTATCTTGCGCGTCAGCCGATTCTCGACTCGAATCGGGGCATTTTTGCCTATGAGCTTCTGTTCCGCGATTCACCGGAAGGTCGGGTTGCGGTTATCGAAAACGGTGTCCGCGAGACGGCGCAGGTGCTTGAAAATGTCCTGAACAACATCGGGCTTTCCCGCTTGGTCGGCAACCACAAGGCGTTTATCAACTGCAGTCGCGAAATGCTTCTCGACAACATTTTCGGCCCGCTGGATTCGGAGCGCTTTGTTTTGGAAATCCTGGAGACCGTTCCAGCCGAAGCTCCCGTTCTTTCCGTCGTCAAGAATTACTTTGACCGCGGTTTTGAATTCGCGCTCGACGATGTCGTGTTCGAACCGGAATGCCTTGCCCGCATCGAGCCGTTCTTTCCGTATGTCAAGTATGTGAAGCTCGATCTGGTCGAAAACGCTCCCGAAGCTCTGGCTGCCGCCGTCCCCTATTTCAAAAAGCGGGGAATGATCCTGCTGGCGGAAAAGGTGGAGACCGAAGAGGATTTCGAGGCGAGGCTTTCGGAAGGCTACGACCTTTTCCAGGGATATTTCTTTGCGAAGCCGGAAGTCGTCCGCGGAAAGAGGATGGACGGTTCGCTTTCGTCCATTTTGCGTCTGATCCAGTTCTTGCGGGGCGATGCGACGCTTGCCGAAATCGAGAGCGCCTTTTTGAAACAGCCCGCTTTGGCGAAGAGTTTAATCCAGTATGCCAATTCCCAGAAGTCGTTCCGGCGGCATCCGGTGGAGACTGTCCAGGATGCGATTGCGTGGTTAGGCGTTCCCCATTTGCAGGACTGGCTGATGCTCCTTTTGTATGCGCAACCGGAAATGGGTCGTTGTGCGCAGGGTTCGGCGCTTTTCCAGAACGTTTCGCAGCGGGCGCAGTTTCTGGAGGCTCTCGCGGAAATTATCGATCCGGAAGGACCGCTTCCGGGGCAGGCTTTCATCATGGGAATCATCAGCCGGATGGACGCTCTGGTAAAGGCCCCGATGCCGACGATTCTCGAAGACCTGGAAATCGACAGGGAAATTTCAAGTGCGCTTCTGCACGGCTCGGGAAAGCTCGGAACGCTCCTTGCGCTAGCGGAAGCGGTGGAAAATGACCGCAAGGAACGCATCGGAATCTTGATGAAACGGCTCTCGCTTTCGAGCAAGAATGTCGCGGATAGCCTGAGCACCGCTTACGGATGGATGGACCATGCTTGAACCGCCGAGCCTTGAAAAACTGATCCAGGAATTTTCCGCCTTGCCGGGCATCGGAAAGAAGACCGCGCGGCGGCTTGCTTACTTTGTACTCATGCGACCGAGGGAACGCGCGGAATCCCTTTCCCGGACGATCCTCGAAGCCTGCGACAAGGTGAAGCGTTGCGAGCGTTGCCACTCGTTTGCCGAAGAGAGTCCTTGCCCGATTTGCAAGGCGCGGGAAAACTCTCGGACGATTTGCGTGGTCGAAAAGTTTTCGGATATCTTGCCGTTCGAGAATGCGGGAATTTACCGCGGTCTTTACTTTGTACTCGGCGGAGTTATTTCCCCGCTAGACGGTATCGGGCCGGAAGCCTTGCATATTCCGCAGCTCGTGGAGCGGATTCGGACGGAAAAAATCGAGGAGGTCATCTTTGCCTTGGGTTCAAGCCCGGAAGCGGATGCAACGCTCCTTCTCATCGACAAGCTTCTCGAAGGCGTTCCTGTCAAGCGTTCTAGCCTAGCCCGAGGAATCCCGATGGGCAGCGAATTAGAGTATATTGATGAAGTCACCGTACTCAGGGCTTTTGAATCGAGGACAGGAATATGAAGCAGGAAAAGGATTTCCGGGAAAATCTCACGGCGGAATTTGTTACCGCGGCGACAAGGCCTTCGCAGATTCCGACGGACGGGCTTCCGCAGATTGCGTTTCTCGGGCGTTCGAACGTGGGAAAGTCCTCGCTCTTGAACGCGCTGACCGGCAAGAAAAAGCTGGTGCGTATCAGTTCGAAGCCCGGCAAGACGAAGGAAATCAACTTTTTTAAAATCAACGGCGCGTTTTACCTGGTGGATCTTCCGGGGGTGGGATTTGCCGGCGTGAATTTCGGAAAAGTCGATGAGATGGAAGGCGGAATCCGCTCTTTTGTCGAGCATTCGAAGGCTCTTCGCGGAATTGTCTATCTGATAGATTCAAAGCTCGGGCCGCAACCGGTCGATTTGGAAACCATCGAAGGAATCCGCAGTCTGGGATGCCCCGTGATGCCCGTGATGAGCAAGTGCGACAAGGCGAACCAGTCCGAGACGGCGAAAACGCGGAATGCGATTGCGTCGATTTTTGGAGAAGAAATTCGCCCGATTCGCCTGAGCACGCTTCGGAAAATCGGCCTATTCAATCTGTGGCAGGAAATCCTTTCGTCCGTCGCTTCCGAGGAAAAATGAAGTTCCGCCGGACCCTTGACGACTGGACTCTGTTCGGCTCGATTTTCAACAGGCTCGGACGATCCTTTCTTTCGACTGTTTTCGGCAAGCAGCTGCTTCTTTTCTTTCGCGTCATCCATTCGATTTTTTCGGAAGGGAGAAACCTGCGGACGGATATCCGGAACACCATTCGGCAAATCTATTTTACGGCGGTCGAGGTCTTTCCGGTTCTCTTTGTCGTGGCGACTCTAACGGGAACCATCACGATTATCGAGGCTCTTACGGTGATGCCGCGCGTCGGATTTTCGGATGCCTTTGGCGGGCTGATGGTCGTCGTACTTGTCCGTGAAATCGGTCCGATCCTCACCGCATTCCTGATTTCTGGCCGTAGCGGTTCCGCGCTGACGACGATGATCGGGACGATGGCCATCAATTCCGAGGTGGATGCCCTTTCGACGCTCGGCGTAAGCCCGGTCCGCTATCTGGTAATGCCGGCTCTTGTCGGCGGGACGCTTTCCATGCTAATCGCAAACATCCTGTTTTCGGTATCGGGAATCTGCGCAGGCTTTGCCGTGACAAAGCTCATCGTCGCCATTTCGGGAGATGCCTTGAACTTGCATGTCTCCTGGCATTACCTTTCCACGTCGATTCTGAACTCCTTGACGGCGACAGATTTTGTCATGACGATAGTCAAGCCGCTGATGTTCGGAATCATCATCTTCATCAACGCCTGCTACCACGGCCTGAACATCCGCAAGGACATTCGGCAGGTTCCCAAGGCGACTTCCCGATCCGTCATCTACTCGTTTCTCTTTGTCATCGTCACGGACGTTCTCTTCTCCCTGTTCTACATTTTCGATTATGTCAATCGGGTCTCGAGGATTATCTGATGGACTTTTACCAAGGCGAGGCGCTCCGAATCGAAAATCTGCATTTTCGCTATGCAGGTGAAAAAGACGAGGTCATTTCCGGTCTAGACCTGGTGCTTCAGCGCGGCGAGACCCTTTGCGTCGCGGGGGCTTCGGGACAGGGCAAGAGTCTTCTGCTCCGCCTAATAGCCGGTCTGGATGTTCCGACTTCCGGGAACTTTTATTATTTCGGCGAGCATTTGCCGAAGTCGCAGCACGACCCGCTCGAAGTCGCGAAGCGGGGCGCGGAACTCATTTTCCAGAATGCCGCGCTGATTTCGAACCTGACTGTCCGCGAGAATGTTTCGATGCCGCTCTACTACCATCACCGGGGGACTTCCGAAGAAATCGAAAAGCGGGCGAGCATGGCGCTGGATTTGATGCGAGTTCGTAATGAAGAGTCTAAGTTTCCGCATACCTTGAGTTCCGGCGTTGCCAAGCGTGTCGCGATTGCGCGCGCCTGGGCGATGGACCCGCGGCTTCTTTTGATGGACGAGCCGACTGCGGGATTGGACAACTACAACCGGAACATGCTGATTCCGTTGATTGACAATATGCAGGCGATGTTCAAAACTTCGCTCATCCTGGTGACGCACGATTTGCTGATTGCGCGGGAACTCGGCGCAGACCTCTGCTTTCTTTCGGGAAAGAAGCTGACGCCTCGCTTGAAGTTCGAAGAATGGCTGAAATCGGATTTGCCGATTGCGCATGAAATGTTCCGCAATCTGCGGGAATTTCAGGAAGAGGATTCCCTTTCCTAGAGAAAAATTTATCTTTCAGATTGCCTGCGTTTGCGGGATAAGGAGAATTGCTGATTGTTAAAGCCCGTGCGGAAGATCAATTGGATGGATTTGTCCGGTCTCTTGGTCGGCGTTTTCATCACGTTCGCGGTGATGGTCTTCTTGACGGTTCTCTATGCGCGAATGACCTCGGCTGGCGTTATCGGAATCGAAGAATACAAGCTTTACAGCAATTTTGAAAAGGCGCAGGGGCTTCACGCCGGGACGGAAGTGCAGATCAGCGGCGTGAGCATCGGGCATGTTTCGGACATGAAAATCGAAAGTTCGGGCATGGTCCGCATGGAGTTTACCATCCGCCGGGAATTTCAGCCGTGGATCACGGACAAGGCGACGATTTTTGCCATCCGCGACCAGAACGTGATTTCGGAGCGTGTCATCAATATCGATGTGCGGAAAGGCGAAGGGCGTGTTCTCGAAGACGGGGAACTGATTACCGCGGGAAAGGCGCAGGACATCGAAACGGTCCTCGAAACGCTAAACGACGTCTTGGGCCGCGTAACGGTCCTAATCGACGAGGTCGATACGCTGGTCGCCCTGACGATGGATACCGGGACGACAATCGGCGCCCTTTTAGGTTCGAAAACGATTTATGAGAAGTTGAACATCCAACTGGACCGTCTGGATCATTTTTCGTATGAAGGGACGATTCTTTTAGACAAGGTCAGCGGTTCTCTGCCCGCGATTCTCTATCGGACGGATACGCTCACCCGGAAGCTTTCGACGATGACGGACGAACTGGAAGGCGCTCCGAAAAAAATCGACAATGTTTTCACTTCGCTCGATGGCGTCTTTGGACATTTGAACGGGACGATGGATTCGCTCAGCAGGGTTGTCGGAAGCATGAACGGCATCGTGTCGCAGGGCGAGGAGACGCTCAAGAATGCCGACGACTTGATCGAAGGCGCGTCAAACATGTGGATTTTCAAGCGTTCAATGCCGCAACGCGATTCCGTACCCTTTGTCGTGGAGGATCCGTGGTGATGCGTCGAGCCGTTTTTGTCCTGTTGCTCTCGGTGTGCGCTTTTGCTGCGGAATCCAAGGATTTGGCGTTTCGGGCGGAAAAGGCATTCAAGGCGGGGAAGTTTTCAAAGGCGAATGCGCTTTATGAGCGGGCGCTTCTCTCGAGCCGAAAGGAATCCGACCTGGAATCCGAAGGGAGAATCCTGATTGCGATGGCGAACCTGCGGACGAAAAGTCTCGATTTGGAATTTGCCGAGCGGCTGCTTTCTAGCGTTCGCAAGGCGGAACTCGATACGGTAACGCTCTCCGCTTACTATTTTGCGTGGATGGAATTTTTCCTGGAAAAGGAAAACTACGACAAGGTTATCGAAATCAAGTATTCGATGGACGAAAAATTCCTGAAGCGAATTCCCGATGGCATTTTGGGGAACATCCTTTGCGTGTCGGCGGTGGCCTTTGCCGGGAAAGGCGAAGCGGGGCTTTCAGAGCGATACCTGAAAGATGGCGAGGAGGCTTTTGGCGGAGCTGCTCCCGGTACGCTAGCCTTTGCCGCGGCTCGGTCTGCGGGACTTTTGAAGAACCCGGTCAAAGCGGATTCGCTGTATGATATCGCGTTAAAAAGTTCGGTGCGAGCGGGGAGACCGTTTATGTCGGCGACGATTCTCTACTACCGGGCTTTAAATGAAAAGCTTCCGCATGTAGCCAATGATTACTTTGTACGCAGTGCAAATGCCTTTGAACTGATGGGACTTCCCAAAAATTCAAAGCGTGCGAAGGCTCTTGGAGAAAAACTTTAGTCTTCCTTTTTCAGCGACAGCAACTTGCGGTAGGCGTAGCCCGGGTCAATGGCGTGTTCCGTCAGCTTTTCCAAGATGGACTTGATTTCATTGACTTCGACGGAATCTTTCCATGTGCGGTGCAGAACCCGCATCGTCTTGGGGTAAAGGCTTCCGAGGAGGCCTTTGTTCTGCGGATTCATCGCATCGTTTACAAGGACTTCGACTGCCATTTCCGTCTGCATCGCATTCAGTTCGAAGTTGCGGTAGATGGTCTTGATGTGCGGAGGAATTGTCGTGTCGGGATTTGTCGAAAACCGTCGCATGACTTCCGCCGCCTCGGCATAGTTGTGCGTCGGGCCGTTGGCGAGCCTTAGCGCAAAGTAGATGGCTAGTCTCCAGTCGTCTGGATAGACACGAATCGCCCGCCGCATCACGGTGAAGTCGGTCGTGTCTTCGGCATCGGTATTGGTGACGCTCCCGACGACGGAGTAGGGCGTATAGAACAGGGAATCGAGTTCCGTGGAAAGGTTTCCGACATGGGAAAGCCAGGAATAGGACTGCCCTGAAAGATAGCTGTCTCCCAGATCGATGATTCCGCTAATCCAGAAAAGCCCCGCAGCGGTCACGTTATGTCCAACGGCAATGGCTTTCGCATAGTTTGCCTTGGGCAGGAATTCTTCCTTTTGCGGCAGGTTGGGAAGAGGCTTTGCGAAGTGAAACGCAAAGGCGATGATCGCAACCGAAAGGAGAATGAAGACAACGTGGCGCATGTCGGTTCCTTAGATGTCAGCGGATAGCATCGGCGAGAGATTCCAGCGCATCGACACAAGCGGAAGCGTATTCCGCGTCCTTGCCGGTTCGCTGCCAGGCGAAGTTCAGCCCGCTCGAGCTGTTGAGAACATGGAACCTGCGCTTGCCGCCACCGTTTGAAATCGCTTCCAGGACGGTTTTTGCGTCGCCGCCTTGACCGCCCGGAACACCCGGAATGGAAACGCCCGGGATGAGGAAAGGAATTTCATGGTTCGCTTCGGCAAAGAACGCGGTGATTTTTTCGAGTTCTTCGGGATGCGTCGCTCCGACGACGGCGCCCAGGTTGCCGTTGTCCCATTCGAGAATCTTGCAGGCGACTTGGAAAAATGCGGGTTCGCCGTTTACGGGCATATCCTGAAAGTCCGCTGCACCCTTGTTGCTTGTCCGAAGAAGCAGATAGACGCCGCTTCCTGTCGGATGATCCAGGAACGGTCCGACGGAATCCTTTCCCATCCAGGGGCTGACCGTGACCGCGTCTGCGCCATAGACGTGGAATGCCGCATCCGCATACGCGGCGCTCGACTTGCCGATGTCTCCGCGCTTTGCATCGAGGATGACCGGAATCCCTTCGCCCTTGTAGGCGAGAATCAGGTCGTGGAGAACCTTCATCCCTTCGATGCTCACGCATTCGTAGTAAGCGCTGTTCGGTTTGACGACTGCCGGTGCGACATTTCGCCTGGCGCATTCTTCCAGAATGTCCATGTAGAAGAATCGGATTTTTTCTTCGGCGGTTTTCACGTTCGGATGTTTCCGCTCCACGGGCATCAGCGAAAGCTTGGGATCCATTCCGAGGCAAATCGGGTTTCCGCATGCCTGGATGCGGGCTTCTAGACGGTCCGAAAACTTCATCAGCCGAGTTCCTTCTGGATTTTTGCCATTTCGTAGGAAAGGATTCCGTGGGCGACGGCGACGTTCAGGGATTCGAGTTCGCTTGACATCGGAATCTTGACGGTTTCGTCGGAGATGTCGATGAGATGACGGTCGGTTCCCGCGCCTTCGTTTCCGACGAGGAAAGCGACCTTGCGCAGCTTGCGAGGCTCGATTTCGGAAAGGCTCTGCTTGCCATGCAGATCCGTCGCGATAATCGTGTAGCCGTAGCTGTGAAGCTCGTTGATGGTTTCAATCAGGTCACGGTCCTTTTCAAACGGGACACGGAGGAATGTTCCCGACGATCCGCGGACGACTTTCGGGTTGAACGGATTGACGGAACCCTTTCCGATGACGATTCCCGACGAGCTGAAGCCGAGGCTCGTGCGGAAGATGGCGCCGAGATTTCCCGGATCCTGGACCGCATCGACTAAGGTTAAAATGCTCCGGCTCTTTTCGTAGTTCGGCTTGGTGCTTGCCATGCGGCAGACGGCGAGGATGCCCTGCGGCGTGACGGTTGAGGAAAGTCTCTGGACCTGATCTTCTCCGATGATTTTGACGCTTGCACCGACTTTGCGGGCGCGGTCGATGAGATCCTGGAGTGTGGGAATCGGTTCGTAAACGTTTTCACCGTCTTCGTTCAGTACAGGTTCGCCGACTTCGTCGAGCTTTTTCTTTCCGGCTGCGTAAATGCCGATAATTACGTCTTGATGGTTCGCCACGATTTCTTCGACAACGCGGACGCCTTCGGCGATGAACTGCCCTTCGCGGGAGCGTCCCTTTTCTGTCGTGAGAGCGAGCAGCTTGCGGAACCACGGAGGGTTGGCTCCGGCCTTTTCCGGAAGGATGTCCGGAGAATCCGCATACTGGAGAAGCGCTTCTTCGTCGCGAACGGCTTCGTCGTCATCGATGAATTTCTGTTCGGGTTTTTGACGGAAAATGGGACGGTCTTCGCTTCTGCCAAAAGAGCGTCCACGGTCTCCGAACGATCTGCGCTCTTCGCGGTTTCTCCCAAATGAGTTTCTGCGATCGAAACCACTGTCGCGGTCCCGGAAGGAACGTCTGTCGCGGTCTCCGAACGGTCTGCGTTCTTTGTCAAAGGAGCGCTCCCCGTCTCCGAACGACCTGCGTTCGCGGTCTCTGCCAAATGAGTTTCTGCGATCGAAACCACCGTCGCGGTCCCGGAAGGAACGTCTGTCGCGATCTCCGAAAGGCTTGCGTTCTCTGTCAAAGGAGCGTTCCCTGTCCCCGAACGATCTGCGTTCGCGGTCAAAAGGTTTGCGGTCGTTCCGGCTGTCTGCGTTTCTTTCGTCGGAGCCGAACTTGCGTTCCTTGGAACGTTCGAATTCGCGGCGTTCGCTGCGAGTTTCCTGGGCATCGGGATCGGTGACTTCGGGATGTCGTCCGAAGCCGTGGTCGGCGGGATTGTCGCTTACGCCGAATTTTCCTTGAAAAGTCTGCCGGACGACGCGTTTTGGAGTGTTGTTTTCTTCAGTCATAGTTCTTTCAGTAGTTTGTTTGCGATGGACGTGCCGTCAATGCCTAGCATCCGATACAGGTCCGGAATTTTTCCATGTTCAACGAACGCATCGGGCAGCCCGAATCGGAAGAGCCTGCGGTCTTCGAAATCCAGGTCGGCGAGAAGCTCCGCGATTTCGGAACCATATCCGCCGACGACTGTATTGTCTTCGAGGGTGACGATTGTATGATGCGTGTTGAACAGGTTGCGGTAGTCTTCCTTGTCGAGCGGTTTCACAAATTTGGCATCGACCAAAGTGGGGTTGAAACCGTGTTCGAGAAGAATCTTCGCCGTCTTTTCGAGTTCGTGGAGCATAAAGCCCACGCCTAGGAGCAGGATGTCCTTGCCCTGCCGCTTGATTTGGAATTTTCCGAATGGCACCGGCAAGATTTCCGGGCGGAGTTCTGCCGAAAGTGCGGATGCGCGTGGAAAGCGGATGGCGACAGGGCCGTCCATGTCGATTGCCGCGGTCACCATGTCGCGAAGCTCGTTTTCGTCCGAGGGGGCCATGATGGTCATTCCCGGAATGGAACGCAGGTAGGTGAGGTCAAGCGAACCGTGGTGAGTCGGACCGTCCGCGCCGACAAGGCCTGCGCGATCCAGAATGAAAACGACATGCAGATTTTGGAGCGCGACATCGTGAATGATTTGGTCGTATGCGCGCTGCAGGAACGACGAGTAGATGGCGACGACAGGAACTAGTCCTCCGCAGGCAAGACCCGCAGCGAAAGTCACCGCGTGCTCTTCGGCGATTCCTACGTCGATGACCCGGTCCGGAATTTCCTTAGCCATGATGTCGAGACCGCAACCTGTAGGCATGGCGCCTGTGATGCCGACGATTTTTTCGTTCTTTTTGGCGAGGTTCAGGATGGTGTTTCCAAAAACGCTTGTAAGGGAGGGGAGCGACGCCTTTTGGGAAAGCGGCATTCCGCTCTTGGGATCGAACGGTACGGACGCATGCCACTTGCTCGGATTTGTCTCGGCAAATTTCATGCCGTGACCTTTTTCCGTCATCACCTGGATGAGGCATGGGCCGGGAATCGATTTGACGCGTTCTAGAATGGAAATCAGTTCGTTCAGGTCGTGTCCGTCGATGGGACCGAAGTAGCGGATTCCCAGGTCTTCGAAAAACTGCCCCGGGCGGATGGCGTTCTTGACCGCCTTTTCGACGCTTTGCAGGAGCGTGCGGAAATGCCGTCCGATGATTCCCGGAATCTTTTGCATCACCCGGTCGATGTCCGCGCGGAGCTTGTTGTACTTCGGGTCGGAGATCAGCCGGTTCAGGTATTTGGGAAAACCGCCGACATTGGGCGCGATGCTCATCTTGTTGTCGTTCAAGATGATGGTCATGTTTTGTTGGGAAAGCCCGGCGTTATTGAGCGCTTCAAACGCCATACCGCCTGTCATGGAACCGTCTCCGATGACCGCGACGACGCTGTTGTGCTTGTGGAGCTTGTCCCGGGCTACGGCAAATCCCAGCGCCGCGGAAATGGACGTCGAAGCGTGTCCGACACCGAATGCATCGTAAGGGCTTTCGGAGCGTTTGGGAAATCCGGAGAGACCGCCTTGCTGCCGGAGCGTTTCGAACCTGTCAAAACGGCCCGTGAGAAGCTTGTGCACATAGGCCTGGTGTCCGACGTCCCAGACTAAAATGTCTTCGGGGGCGTTGAACACGTAGTGCAGGGCGAGCGTCAGCTCGACCACACCGAGGCTCGAAGCCAAGTGTCCACCGTGGGCGGCAACCTGGCTGATGATTTTTTCGCGGATCTGGAGAGCCAGGTCGTTCAGCTCGGGGACAGAACATCCCTTGATGTCTTTCGGCGATTTGATGTCCTTGAGGAACATTACTTGACCCGCGTGATGATGAATGCCGCAATAGCCTTGAGAATGGAAGTGTTTCCGTCGATGCCTTCGAGCTGCTTCAGGGATTCTTCGTAGAGTTCGAGCGCTTTTTTGCGGGATGCTTCGAGGCCGACCAGAGAGGGATATGTCGCCTTGCCGCTTGCGATGTCGGAACCCGCGTCCTTTCCAAGCTCCTCGGTCGTGGAGACGATATCGAGAATGTCATCGACAATCTGGAAGGCTAATCCGATGGAACGCCCGTAGGCTTCGATTTTCTGGATGTCGGATTCCCTGGCTCCGGCGAGTTGCGCTCCGATGACAAGGGACGCTTCGATGAGGGCCGCTGTCTTGTGGTAATGGATATAATCGACGGTTTCGAGCGAGACGTCTTTTCCTTCGCTGTCGATATCCGTCATCTCCCCGCCGATCATGCCGTAAGTGCCGAGCTTGTGGGCGAGGCATTCCATCGCTTTGGGATTTCCCGTCTTCGCAATCAGTTCAAAGGCGAGAACGCACAGGGCGTCTCCGCTCATGACCGCGGTGGCTTCGCCGAACTGCTTGTGGGCGGTCGGCTTTCCACGGCGGAAGTCGTCATTGTCGATGCAGGGGAGATCGTCGTGGATAAGCGAGAAGGTGTGCAAAAACTCCAGGGCGCTGGTTGCATACCAGATGCTTTCGCCTTTGCCGTGGAAAAGTTCGAAAGCGGCGTGGGCAAGTCCCGGGCGCAGACGCTTGCCGCCGGCGAAGACGGAGTAACGCATCGCCTTGTGCAAGTTCTTGGGGGCGTCGGTTTCAGGCGGCAGGTGCTCGTCGAATTTCTTTTCGGCGATGTCCGCTACTTTGGATAGATACTTGCGGGCGATGTCCGCTTCGTTTTGAAGATTTTGCATATATCCAAAGATATTTAATTTATTGTTTGAAAATGGGGAGAAATTAAAAGGAAACCCCGTAAACGGTGATGTCATCCAGGGAAAGCTCGCTTCCGTTTACGCCGAAGAAGTGAAATCGCGTGACGGTCCTTTTGACGCTCTCCCAGCCGGTGGAAAGCGTGTCGCTTTCGGGGGCGAGGAAGTCGCTAGGCTTTACCGTGTAATGTGTCCAGGAACTTGAAAGGGGACTATCCGCAGTCCAGGCCTTGAGATTGTCGCTTGCGTTTATTTCCCAGCGTTCAAGGCTAAGCCGAACCGAACCGGAACCTTTGGCGTAGAATCCGACGGAATCCATGCCGCTCAGGTCCATCCCTTCTGCGGAAATCCGCATCCCGAATATGACGTAGCCGCTTGCGGAAATGTTTTCGGGGATTGTATAAGTCCCGCAGAAAACGCGTCCGTTGCGCTCGGCGTCCATGACGGTTCCGCTCCACATGGAGGATGTTGGGAATGTAATCGTCGCGAGGGAGGAGTCGTCGCTGAAGTACCAGCCTTTTGCCGCGAACGAGGCGGAATCCTCGAAGTCTTCGTAGAGCGTCCAGATGGCGGTATCTCTTGCGAGCGAGTCGGTTGCCGTGTCCGAAAAGGCGTGTTCCCAGGAACTTGTTCCGGCGGGCTTGACGGTGATATTCGTATCTGCGAGAAGAGAATCCCTGGACGGCGAAAGAATGAACGCTTTCAGGTTGCCTGCGGGAATTCCCCGGAGCCGGAAGTTTCCGGCGGAATCCGTCTTGGCGAGAATGTCTAGCCCGTAGATTCCGATCCAGACAGGTTTTCCCATCGAATCTTTTCCGCAGACGGTTCCCGATATTTGCCCGGGGCTTTCCAAATTAATTTGTTCTAAATCGAGAGCGTCGCTTTGGTAATGCAGTTCCCGGGAATGTATCTGGCCGTTCAGGGAGACGGTCAGGCGGTAATCTCCCGAATCGAGACCGTTCAGTTCGATGTTTCCGAGGCTGTCCGCATAGATATCGGGCGTAATCGCGGTCTTGTTCGTATCGCTGGCGATGAAATCCCTTTTGCGAAGCGTCATTCCGGCGTAGGCCGCGGGCGTTCCGTCTTCGAAAAAGGCTCGCGCGATGATTCCATTGGTCGTTTCACTGCCCGGACCTCCGGCATGCTCGGAACTTTCTCCGCAGCCGAGGATACCGAAAACCAAGAAAAAGATTGCGAACGGCAAAAATCGTTTCATTCTTTCCCCCCGTTGTCCAGAAGCGCGATGGGAAACAGCTGGACGTTTAGCTGATAGACCGCATTGTCTCCCGTTCCTTCGGCGGAGAGCCGTAAAAGTTCCCGTCGGAATTCCCGTATCTTTTCGCGGACGAGATCGAGGCTTTGCCTGTTGAACGTCATCGTCGCCGTGCTTATATCC
>JBNMGX010000026.1:0-13770 GCA_050872465.1 Hallerella sp. | reverse complement strand
GTATCGTGCCGCCGTCGCACAGTATGTCCACGCCCGCAAGATAGCCGTTGCGCTCGTCCGCAAGCGTTGCTATCGCAAAGCCCAGTTCCTCCGGCGTGCCCATGCGCTCCTCGCAGGATGTTGCCAGCATGCTGCCGCCGTGTTCGCTTTCAAGGTTGCCCATGTCGGTAGCGATAAGTCCGGGCGAAAGCGAAGCCACGCGGATGCCGCGCGGGCCGAAATCGAACGCGCACTTTGCCGCGTACCATGTTACAAAGTTCTTGGACACGGAATACGCAAGGCCTTTCTTTTGATATTCGTCCTTTATCATGCCCGTCATTTTAAGCGCCTTTTTGATGAACAGCGCCTCGTCCGTTTCCGCCTGAATCGCCTTGGCAAAACGCCCTACCGGAGAATCGTCCGGGAAACGGTTCGACTCGGTGAGTTCCACGGTCGCATCCGGTCGAATTCCCAGGACTTCACCGAGAACAGCCCCTGCCTCGACAGACGGCAACTGATTCCTGTCGCCCAAAACGAACAACCGATAATCTTCCGTCTTTTCGGGCAACGCTTCGAGAAATGCGGCAAAGAGCGTCACATCGATCATGCTCGCTTCATCGACAATAAACAGGGAGCGGCCCGGCAAGCGATTATTTCTGTTAAAGCTGAAAGCGTTTTTCGATGGATTGAACTTGAGCAGGCGATGCAAAGTCTGCCCCTCGACATTCTTGAATTTATCCACAATCTCTGGACAGGAATTTTTTTCCGCCTCGGATATATCATCCAGATTTTTTACATTTCCCAGACGGTTTGCCGCCTTGCCGCTTGGCGCCACGAAGTAGAGCGACCAGTTCAATTTTTCGGGTTCCCGCTTAAAAAGATTCCAAAGCAAAAACTGGACAACCGTCGTCTTGCCCGTCCCCGGTCCGCCTGTAATAATCAGATTGTTTTTCTCTCCGCAACGGACGGCGTTTTCTTGGGCGAACTTTAACGGAAATTTTCCAAAACCCAAAGAACCTGGCGTTTCCGCAAAAGCATTGGCGTTCTTTTTAAAAACAGCACCTTCCGATACATTCCCGAAAATATGAAGAATCGATTCCGTGGCCTTCCAGTATTTATCCGCAAACAGGAAAGGTTCGTTTCCGCGAAATTCCACGCAAAGCGGGATGTTTTCAAAACATTTCCGCCCCGAACCGCCAGCGGTCTTTTCTTCAACGGTCGCCAGAGCGTTTAGGTCTGCACATCCTTTTTCAAAAATCGGAGCGAACGCTTCCGCATCCAAAATTTTTTCCATTTCTCCTTCGGCAAGAAATGTTTTTCTCTGCGTTTTTAAGCCATTCCATTTAAAAGCCCACTTGGCGAGCAAATTTCGAGAATTTAACGAAATGCAGGTATTGCCATCGTTTAACAGAGAAAAGTAAACGAGCAAGACCTTTTGCGCATCCGAGGAAAGCGCCGGTTGCAACTCCGCCAGAAGCTTCACCAATTTCAAATCGAGCGGTTGTATTCCGCGCATTTCGCGCAGCGAATCAAAAAATTCCTCTAGAGTATCCGTAATCATTGCCATCCAAAGCCTCCCTATCTTGCTTTTGCCATCAGCGATTTAACGTTTTCAAATGCAGCCGAGAGTTCCGCATAGTTTTTCCAGGTCTGCGCATAAAGCCCGCTCGATTCCCCCGCGAGGCATCCGCGGAAAAACACATAATAGACTCCGCCGAAATGCTTCTTGAAAATTTCCTCTTCGTCCTCGCCGAATTTTCCAAACGACTTAAGCCATTGGACAAGACAGTAGGAATACAGCACGCGTTGCACGGCATATTCTTCATCGACTTTTTTCATCGTACCATCCACGATTCCGTCGCCGACGCCGTAGTTTTCCAACACATCCGATTTCCAGTCGAGAATCGAATAGTATTCTCCGCGGACAAAGAGCAAGTCCATAAAACCTTTGCAGAAATTTTGCAAAGCGTTTTCGCCAAAGCCCAGCGAGTTCATCTGAAATTCCATTTCGGCACGGCGATTTTCCGCCGGCAATTCCTTCAGGGAGAAGTATTTGCCCGTACAAGTGCCACCGCAAATTTCCGGAAGCTTCGCATTCATCGTATTCCACACAAAATGCGCCGACTGATCGACCCAATCCGGATGTTTTTCGATCGCAAAAGCCTGCGACTGGAACTGTTCCCCGATCAGCTTTCTGAAACCCACATCGTGTATTGCTGTTTCGGCGTTTTCCATTTCGCCGATTTTTTCAAAATCCATCAATTCAAAAGTCTGGTGCAGCGCATTGCCGAGCTTGCTGCCACGGGGGAAATTCTTGATACCTGAAATTGCGTTTTCCGAAAAGATCCGAGAATCCTCGACAAGAATGCGAACGGGAGCAGGATCAATGGCAACACTTTTGACCGCGTTACTTGATTCCGATTCATCCGACGCTTGCCGGTTCAGCAACTTCCCGTTTTCCGTGGCCACGACATCTTCGCCCTCTCTCAACTTTCCCGCCAAAGACGAATACGAATGCTGGAAAATGCTTTTGGCGCCAAGGGACTGCATAAACCGAACTGCATCGGGATAAGCCGTTTCATCGGAATTTTTCCTGGACGCATTTAAAAATTCACCAACCTCTTTTTTCAATTTCAAAGGATTCCAGTTTTCATTCGCCGATTCAACCGTCCAATGATTATTCTTTTCGATGTAATCCGCAGAAATCGCCCCTTGCGTTTCCGTCAAGAATTTCAATTCATTTTTAGGTTTTTCAGGCAACGGCAACAGCAGAACCGATTCCGCACGCGTATAATCCACGTAGAACAACCGATGCCATTCCTCCAATTCCTCCTTTTGGCGATCTCTCTTCGCTTTTGGATCCAAGCCAAGCATTTTCCCGGAATCTGTTTTACATACAAAAGGTCCCGGAGCGTTTTTGTTGAGGCCCTTAAACCCGGCAACGGAAACGACAACCGGAAACTGCAACCCCTTGGATGCATGAATCGTCATCACCTGCACCGCGTCAAAGTCGCTTCCCCGAGACACCAAGTTGCCATCCTCGTCATCCGTATCCTCCACCGAAAGGGAAAGACCTTCCAGATGTTTAACAAGCTCCTCCAAGGTTACCCGATGGTTGATCAGATAATCGAAAGCGTAAGCGCCGACCTGTTTGAACTTTGCCAAGGACTGCAATTTGGAACTGTCGCACAGATACCGGTCGATTTGCGTTTCCGCATAAACGCTTTCCTGCAATTCGGCAAAGCGATTCCTTTTCACAAGAGAACGCCACTTTGCAAACAGCAAGGCGATTTCCGAATTCGGATTTTCGAACACATCGTTCTCGACTTTTTCAAGCGGAATGCGAAAAAAATCCGACACCAACACCGCATTCAAGACGCCGCGATTGCGGCCCGTAAAATCAGGAACGTCCAACGCCTTGAACCAAGCAATCCATTGTCCCGATTCTCGCCCCTTGAACAAGTTCGAATCTTTGTAACGCACAAACGGAATGCCCACCCACGTCATCATCGATTCGATACTTTCCATTTCCGAACGGCTCTTGGCCAAAATCGCGATGTTGGACAATTTCAGATTGACATAGTCACCGATTTCCTTGTCAAAAATTTGCAAAGCCGTTTTTCCGTTTTGCATGGAAACGAAATCGACAATCCGCGAAACCGCATACTTGGCAAATGTTTCCGCATTCACATTCTCCGCAGCCTGAATCGGTTTTAACCTTTCGCCATTCCAAAGCGGAGCCTTGATTTTCCCACAGGGATTTGAACTTTCAAATTCCAAGTGGTTTCCGTCAAAAAAAGAAGCGGAGAACATTTCGTTACAGGCGTTCACCATCGCATCCGTCGAGCGAAAGTTCGTATCCAAAACGCAACTGTCTCCCTTTTGAGCGATTTCATCCCTCGCCGAAAAATAAACGCTTAAATCCGCCCCCTGGAAAGAATAGATGGACTGTTTCGGATCGCCGACGACAATGATGTTGTTCTCGGGGCTTTCCAAAAAAACCGTTTTAAAAATATCCCACTGGTCCTGGTTCGTATCCTGAAACTCATCGATGATGGCATAGCGGTAAGCGCTGCGCAATTTGCGGCAAAGCGGCGATTCCGAACCGTCTAGGGAAACGACCGCACCGCGCACCTGGTGAATCATATCGTCAAACGATTGCAGCTTATCATCGCGTTTTTGCTGTTGAAACCTCCGAAATACATCCGGCAAATGGGAAAAGACAAACAGCGATTCATCCGTCATTTGACCGTTATCCTTCACAAAATAATGGACAGCTTTTTCAACTTCCGGAGAATTGAATTTTAAAAACACAGAGCCGCTATTTGTTGCGTTCACTTTGCCATTTCGAATGTTTTGCATCAAACTCGAAATGGTATATTCCGTTGAAGTTTTCGCATTTGAACGCGAAAGGGCTTCGTACTTTTCATCCGAATGCTCCTGCAAGACCTTCCAATATTTGACGGCAGGAATTTCCATTCCATCGGAAAAAGCATTGATCGTCGAAATCATCTTCGCACACACGGTATTTGCGTTTAAATTGTTTTCCGCAATTTCATCCGCCCATTCATCGCGTAAAAGCCGATTGATCAAATCGGAAACGGCATCATTCCCGACCATCCCCATCGCAAAGGGGACTTCCGCTTCATACGCAAAATCGCGGAGCGTCTTTTGGCAAAAAGAATGGATCGTTCCAATCGGCGCATTATCTACTTCGGAAAGCGCCCGTTCAAACGCAGAACCCTTCGACTGGTTTTCGAGCATTTCCTGCCGAATGCGATCGCGCAGTTCTCCAGCGGCCTTTTCCGTATAAGTCACTAATAAAATTTTCGAAAGCGGTATTCCCGATTCCACGAGTTTCGACACGATTTTTCGAATCGTGTACGTCTTTCCGGTTCCCGCCGACGCTTCGATGCAAAAATCAAGGGACGGTTTAAATTTTTGGATATCAAATCTTTTCGTCATCTCAGCCAGCCTTCTTTTTACCCTTTGTCGTTTTTTCCATTTCCGCCTGTTTCATGAAAGTGCCGATTTCCGGCATCAAAGCGAGCATTTCCGTTTTCGCCTCGTTCCATTCCTTTTCAAAATTATCTTCAGAAAACCCGGATAGGATTCGCGGCCAATCAAAAAGATTTTTCCCGTCAAAATACTTCCACGCCTGTTTCAATTTTTCACCTAAAAGTCGCGGAGTTTTCATTTCCTTGTCCCCATACAAAGAGAGCGGAACGATTTTTCGGTATTTTTCCACATACATTTTTTCGTATAGAAGATTCAAGCGTTTTGCGGCTTCTTCCGCATCTACCGTCATTTCAAGTATTTTCATATCGGGAGCGAAGAGACAAACGGAAACCTGCGTGCAACACTTGGCGGCAAGCAGCCCCAAAGCCAAAACATATCCCGAAAGAAAAGAAGCGACACTAAAATTTTTCTCTTTCACTTCTACCAGAACAAGCCGGTTTTGATCTTCCTTTTCTTCCGCCAAAATCCTAGCCAAGCCCGTAAGCGTCCAGTCCTTCAACAGGACATCCAGTCTTTCCGACCGGAAATTCCAATCCGAAGGCAAAAGCTTTTCCCGAATCGAAGCGCAAAATTCCTCGGCGCGACCATTCAAATCTTCCCAATTTCTCTCGCCGAAAACGCCAAACGGCAACGTTCCCTGCAAGCGAAGCATTTCCTTGTCCACGCGTTCATTTTCATTCACCGGAATTCCCAATTTTTGCGCAATCAAGGTTTTTAACAAAAGGCTGCGTTCGAAATTTTCCACAGCAATCGGCTCCATGGAAATTTTTTCCGGATCTTCATCCGCCCTATCGAGGGTTGCCACACGGTTCACTTGAAATTCAAACGGATCTTCCAAGAATTTCCGCATTTCAAAAGCCGAAACTCGCTCTGGCAACTTTTGGGAGTTCTCGGAAGACCATTTCAAATTTTCCGCAAAGGAAGCGCATTTATCATTTTCTTCCTTGCTAAAAGAATCCAGCGTCCGCTTATTGCGCCGCTCCCGTTCCGTATAAAGTTCCGAATTCGGTCGCGTCTCGTCGAGCGTCAATCGGCGAATCCCGAGCGAATTTTTCGAAGCCGCTATCAAATCGTTTACCACCGAAGACGGATATAGTTCTTCGTCTTTGGGCAAATACATGCCCTGGTAGCTGATGTGAAAGCTCCCGCTCGTACTCATCAGCTGGCAAAGGAACGCATAGCGATTTTTCTCCACGGAAGAATCGTCCCCCGGCCAACGCGAAACGGACTTGCGCAAGTCCAGGGAATCGTAAGATTTCGTTCCCGGAAAATCCTTGGCGTTCGCTCCCAAAAAGAAGAGATGCCGGACCGGAATCGTGCGGTTCGGGGCGAACTTCATAAACGGGATTCCGCCAACAAACAGGCTTCCGCAACTGTATTCCGAAGTTTTAGCCGCTTCGTTCAGCGTCTGCGAAAGAATTTCCCAGGAAATCCGTTCCGCTCCGGCGGCAAACTGGTAGTTCAAGTTTTCCAGCGCGGAAAGAACCGAGGCGAATACAATCGATTCGCCGCCAAGCCCGGCAGGCGCATCGTTTAGCAAAAGCCAGCGATTGAAAAATTCCCGAATTTCTGAGATTTCCTCTTTAAATATAAATGTCCCCTTTTGGCGGAGCCATTCCAAATCGTTCACCAAATCCACAAAACGGTTCAGCGAACGATCGCTAGAAGAAGCCATGTCGGAATAAGGCATGTATTCGCCTACGACAGAATCTGTCAAGCGAGACAAAAGCAAACGCCGAACACCGCACAGCCAATCTTCCTTTTCATTGGAATTGGCCGAATGATCGCGGTAGATATTCATGCCGCTAACCCAGCCTTCCCAATCAGAAATTTCGGAAGGATCGATTCCCTGCGCCGCCTGGACAACAGGATTGCGAACAAGAGCAAAAAAATCGGAACGGGATAGCGATTTGCTTTTTTTAATGACGAACAAATGTTCCAGAGCGTCTCCGACGAGCGATTCCCCGGAAGCGGAATCCACCAGGACAAACGGCAAATGGACGCCATTTTTGCTTCCTTTTTCGTTCTGGTCGAAGACCTGCAAAATCGCCGTACGATAATCCGCAAGGACCGGGGACACCACGAGAATATCCCGGATGGATTCTCCCTTTTCCAACAGCTTGCAAATTTCCGAATGCAAATTTTCCACTTCGCGGATGCGGTTCGGCGCCGACGTAATTGTCAAGCTTCCATCATTCGAGAGAGAAGAAAGCTTTTCGGATTGGTTCGTGCGATTCGCTATCATCCATTGCAGTTCATGCAAAAAAGTATCACGGAAACCGGTTTCCCTTGCATATGGTTCCATCACATCGTCCGGGAAACCTCCGCTATAATCGTCCGCCAAGCTCCAAAGCTTAATACTGTCCCGACCTGCGCGTCCCCAAGCCCGGAGCAAGCTGTTTTCATCTTCTTTGAGCGGTTCCTCGGACATTTCGTCCAACGCGAACTTTTCGTCAAAGCGCGCATTCCGAAACTCCAGGTCTTCCCAGAACTTCATACACGGATTCTGGATATACGCATACACTTCGTGTTCCTTGGCAAATTCCTGAAAGAGAACGCGATAGAACTGCCCCATTCCCGAAAGGCCCAAGATAAAAACCGGTCGTTTCGACTTTATGTGAAAACCGCCACCTCGCTTGCAGTCTTCGTACAAAAACGGCAATGTTAAAAACTCATTTTTCGCCGACTTGAAAACTTTTGTCAGCAGCGAATCGCCGTCTTCGGAATTGTGAAAAATCGCCGAATACAGGTTCCGCTCCCATTCTTCGTTTTCCGCTTCACGTCCGTTCTTATCGACAAAGAACGGTTTCAGATTTCCCTGTTTCCAACAATCCAAAATTCCGGGCTTACCGTTCAAGAAGGCGCTCGGACGACTCGTTTCGTATTCCAAAAAAAGTCCAGAAAGCTTATTCGCCAAATCAAAAAGGCGATGCTCATCGACAGAATTTCCACCGGCAAGCAGATACCGGCAAACCTGTCCGTCCAACTTTTCAAAGTTCGCCTTGCCGGATTCATCTTTTTTTTGCAAATAGGCAAGAATCACGTTGCGCAGCATATCCGCAGAAAGCTTTTTCTTATTCGGATGATCCCCGATCAAGATTTCCATTAGGAACTTGTCGATGGACTTCCTGTTCAGATTGGCAAGGACGCCCCGCTTTTCTAGCCAGCGCAAGCGGAACCACTGCTCCAGCTTGTATTCCGAAAAAATAATCGTCGGAGCGTCGAACGGAGAAGCCCATTCCTCCGCCACCTTATCTATCATCTCGTCTGCAATCGTTTCCAAGCTCAGCGCAAATTTCAAGTGTAAAGCCATAAACTCTCCCGAGAATTAAATTCGATAGAAACTATCACCTAAAGCGATATTTTGATGGAATAGCAAAAGTCATCCGGATCCATCTTCAAAGCGTCCTGGAAACTGTAATTTTCACCGAAAAATTTGTACATCAGATAGCTGATATGTTGACCGGCAAATTCCGGTCTATCTCTAAAGGCACCGGTAATATTCCAGTTCATGTCAAACAACATTTCCTTTTCAGTCGACAGCGAAGGATGTCCATCACTCATACAAAAACCTATCTTATCATCATTCAATTCCCATCCCGTGAAATACTCGGAATCCTGCCGGTCTCCTTCATACGAAAAATTGAGATCAACATCAAAATCAACATAATCCTTCTTCCCGGAATCAATCATCCGCTTTAAATCCCAATAAACCCGTTCTAGCGCTTCAAGGCCTTTACGACCAAGTTCCATCAAGGCTTCGTTCATCGCCAAAAGTTTCTGGACACTTTCCTTGCTCCTGACAAACGCTGCGTTTTGCTCTTCCCAGCGTCGATGAAGTACGGTATCGATTAGGAACTCATGTCTATCATCCGTCCTAGCCCGTATCTTGGAAATCTTTTGAATGCAAGCTTCGTAATCCATGACGCTCCTATGGTTAGACCTCTATAAAGATAAATTCATAAATAGACAAAATTTGTCATTTTGCGAAATTTTTATGCGCAGATTCGGCAGAAACGCCTCCCTTTTCGGGTTTCATCCAAATATCAAAAAAGCCCCGCGTTTAACGGAGCTTTTCGTGGACGATACTGGACTCGAACCAGTGACCCCTACCATGTCAAGGTAATACTCTAACCAGCTGAGCTAATCGTCCGTAGGGTTTCCCAATAGTAAAAACTTTTTCGGTTTCTGTCAAGGGATTTTCCTCAATAATCGTCCGGATTTACCCAATACCGCATCCGCCCGGTCACAAGGACCCGCGAAGTGTCGCATTCCTCGATTCCGCAGTGGTTAAAAACCAGGTGCAGGTCCGCGCTCCACAGCGAAGAATCCTTCTGGTCAAAAACGACGACGCTCGAATCGGCATCGACAAGGCGCGCCGGTGTGCTGCCCTCTACCACGAGAAACGTATAGTTCGGATTTGTCTGGGGAGAATTTTTCCCGAGTACGGGCTTGTTCACCAGAATCTGCAACTGCGTTCCCTTCCCGTCCTTTCCTAGAAACCTGACGAAATGCTTGTTTGCCCGCAAGCGGACATCGCCGTCATCGGGAGCGATATCTAGCCGATACTCGGTTCCATCGATGGAAAGCTTCATGTAGCCGCCGCCATCGGCAAGCCAGCCGTTATTCACGCTCCCGCAGGAAGCAAGAAACAGGGCTGCCAAAACCACCAGCAATCGCATACCTATCAAACTAGAAAATTTATATTCTAACGAAATGGCAAAGCATGAAGAATTGAAAACGCCGCTGGGATCCGTTTTCTGGTGCCTCGTACCGCTCAAAGACCATCGCAAGGCGATTCTTTCCGAACTGTCCAAGGCTTCGGGCATGGAACTTTCCGAATCGGATATTTCGACAGCACCGAACGGAAGGCCTGAATTTCCGCACTGCGGCTTTGACGCGAACTGGACCCACAGCAAGGGCGTCTGCGTTCTCGCCTACTCGTTTTCACTTCGGGTCGGCGTAGATACGGAAAAGCTCCGACCGAGAACCCTCCGAATCGCGGAGCGTTTCTTTTCAAGCGAGGAAAAGAAAGCTCTCTTTCGAAGCGGTCTTTCCGAGGAAGCTTCCCTCGCCGAGTTTTACCGTCTGTGGTGCCGCAAGGAAGCGCTCTTCAAATGCGATGGCGGATCATTCTTCGAAGACGTTCTTCCGCAAAGCGTGATTCCCGAAAAAATCGGCGACGTGTCCCTGTGCGACTTTGCCCTGCTGCTTCCCGAACCTTTTGTCTGCGCGATTGCCGCCAAGCGAATCGATTCAGCTCGCTAGCGGGTTCGGTTCCCGCGGAGTCAAATCGCGGACATAAATCGGAAGTATCGCTTCGAGAAGAACTTCATCGATTCGCAAGCGGAGCTGGTACTTTCCGCCGTCCATCACGCGCATCCGGTTCATGTTCAAAATCAGGTTGACCGCCGCCGAATCCATACTATCCGGAATCGGGAGAAAATTCACCGAGCTTCGAATCGGCGGAATCAGTTCCTTTCCGTCGAGCGTATTCGTAATCGTCACTTCCAGGTCATGCGAAGAAACTTCCGACCGGGTATAGCGCACCCGAAAGACGGCGGAGCATCTCGGGATGACAATGGGAAGTTCCGCTTCGATATAGTCAAACACGCCGAGCATGTTAAGCTTTCCGCTCTGATCGGTCGCCGCATCGCAAATCGCCGCCACTTCGATTTTCATCACCAGTTGTCCCCCAGGAATTCCATAACCAGCGGACCGTTCTTCGTCCCCGGAAGGGTGGATCCCGCACTAGAAGCCGTTTCCTGCGCACGCATCGAAAGGAAAATCTTTCCGTTTGGCGATACGACCAGCTGCGGACGGAAGCCGCGGACATAGTAGGAGTTGGCAGCGGCGAAGAGGTTCTTGAAGTAGGGCAGTTCGTTTTCGCCCAGTTCGAGCCAGCGGTTCGTGTAGCGATAGACGTGAACGTGCGAATTTCGCGCAAAGTAGGCGTCGTCGATGGCGAGGATGGGATTTCCGTTTCCATCGACCGTGAAGAACGTATTGAAGCAGCGATGTCCGAACGCTTCGAATTCCGTTCCGCTTGTCGAGAATGCTCCGCTCGAAGCGACGGAGTTTTTCGGTGCACGGGCGAGACGCGGAAGACCGTCGTCGTCGCGGCTGCGGAAGCCCACATAGTAGTAGCCGTTCGCATAGAACGCCTGGATGGATTCCGCGTTGATGGCAATTTTGTAATTGCCACGGCTCGAAGTCTTCGTCTGTCCGCTTGGAATATAGTAGTAGTAGATTTGATAATCTTCCGAAGCGTAGCCCGTCACAACGACCAGACGGCTTCCGGAATCGTCGAAAGCCATGTCGATTTCGCGGTTTTGCCAGCCGGAAGAATAGAGCGGATTGAATGCGCTCCCCCACGAAGAGGAGTAGTCCTGGACGCGGGCGACATCCGATTGACCGCTGACCGTCCCGATCCACGCCACCGAGGGATTGTTCGTCTTGGGATTGATCCGGAGTTTGAACATCGAAAGATTCGTTCCCAGTCCCGAGCCGAGTTCCGTCCACGTGCCGGTCGAACCCGCAGACTTATAGACATGCCCTTTCGCATCCGAAGAACCGATGAAGGAAAGGTAGAGATTGTCGTTTCCATCGCAAGCCATATAAAGCGTCTGGGCCTTGACATTCGAAATGTTCGGACTTCCAAACGCCGTCCAGGAAGCTCCCGTTCCATTCCGATATTTCGTCGCAATCGAGCCGTCTTCCTTCACGTAGGCGACGACAAGACGATCCTTGCAGTAGGCGATAGCGGGGCCGTTCGCATCCGTGCTCTTTTCCAAAATCGAATCCTTCGCACTTGAAATGTTGTTCCACGCCTTGCGGAAATAAACCGTCTTGGAAACCGTTTCCGCCCGATGCCTATCGACAAAATTCTGGTCCATGCCGACCTTGGAAGAATCGTAATAGCTCAGCTGGACCGTCATCGAACCTTCCGCGGACTGCCGAAGGAACGCCGTATTGAATTCCGCGATGTTCGTGTCGAGCGTTCCGTCCGAATTTCCTTCATACCAATAATCGGCGCTCACGTTGCTGAAGTTCCAGTAAAAGGCCTGCGCCTTTCTATCGCCCAAGGTGCCGAGCTTGGAATCGCTTCCGCCGAACTCGGGCATATACCAGTATTTGGCAATATCCGAAACAGAAGAATCCAGGCTCCACAGGTAAGCCGTATCGGGCATCGTAATGACGCCCACCGGGAGCGATGTCATCCGACGGATTACCGTCGTATCGGCTGCAACAAAGTTTGTCCCGGTCTCTTCGGCAAAGACGATGCACAGGAATTCATCGTTCGCCTTGGAAAGCTTGATGACCGTACTGTCCGCCTTGCCTTTCGCATCGGTATCCCAGAAGTAGAAATCCGACGAAGAATAATCCGAATCGACACCCCACCAGACGTGGTGATCGTTCTTCGAAGACGTATCCGAAAGCGCAGACGAATTCTTCGCCCCGCAAGTCCACGTGTAACGCTTGATGCCCTGCCAGGCCTTGTTCACGTGCGCCGTCAAATCGGTCGAAGTTCCCGCAAGGATATAGACCAGATCATGATCGACCGTGATAACAGGGATTTCCGTCGTAAACGAGATGCGAACCGTATCTTCCGCCGTATTGCCGTCGTCATCGGTCGCCCGCGCCACGCAATAGTACAAAGCAGAAGGATTTTTGGATGTCGTCCATGTCGTATCGTAATCGGAAACCTTTTTCCAGTTGCTCGTAATTTCGGAAGGACCGCCACAGCTCCACTCGCGCTTCACGATATAGCCAAGCCAGTCGGAAGCGGTAGCATTCAGGTGCACAGGGAATCCCGGACGTGCCGTTATCGATTTTTGAGAGACCTTCACCGTCGGCGGATCCAGAAGAACCGAAATTTTTGTCGTATCGTTTGCCGTGTTGCCGTCATCGTCCGTCACCCGGATAATGCACTGGTAGCCACTTACTGGAGACGAAGGCATGATCGCCGTGTAGCGGGGAGTCGTCGTCGAAGAGACAAAGCGGTTTCCCGCCACACCGGGATTTCCGCAGCTCCATTCATACAGGACAATCGAACCCAACTTATCGTTCGCAATCGCATCGAGCGTAACCGTATCCTTGATGCTCACCGTCAGCGTATCCTCGCTGACCTTCACCGTCGGCGGGTCCAGAAGAACGTTGTAAATCGCCGTATCCATCGCGGTTAAGTTGTCGTCATCCGTTACGCGCATCACGCAGTACCACTTGCACGCCGAAGAAGGCATCGTCAGAGTCGTATCGGGCTTCGAAATCGGCGTCCACGACGGATTTTTCGCGCTCGTTCCGCAATACATTTCATAGCCGACAATCGTTCCGAGCGTATCGACCGCAGAGCCCGCAAAGCGAACCTTGGAATTGATTTTCACATCGGCACTCGACGTAAAGAGCGTAATGGAAGGCCTGTCCAGAACAGCACGGAAATACAGCGTATCAAAACCCTGTTCACCGTCATCGTCCGTCGCCCGGGCGATGCACTTGTAAGCATTCGTCTCCTCTTTCGGGAGCGTAATGTTCATTTCGGCAGAAACATTCTTTCCCGGCTGGATGCTTGCCGAAGAATCAAAGGAGATTTTCGCCGCATTCGTTCCGCAGCCCCACTCCAAGGCGTTTACCGTTCCAAACTTGTCGGAAGCCGAAACCTGGAATTTCAGGTTCGCATTGATCTTCTGGCGAACCGTATCGGCATCGGTCTTGATAGTAACGCTCGGCGGATCCGAAACAACGCGCACCGAAATGGAATCCTTCGCCACCTTT
>JBNMGX010000025.1:0-13853 GCA_050872465.1 Hallerella sp. | reverse complement strand
TTGGAACCTAGCCCGATAAGAAAAAAAGGGATTTTCTTTTCGACGGCAAATTTTTGCAGATCACGAATATCCTCGACGGATTCCGCCTTGGCAAAGTAGCGGGCGCAACCGCCGGCGCGGAATGTCGTGTGCTGTTTCATATCGACGTTTTCAAGTATGTTCGGCATTTAAAATTTCCTTTCGCGGAGAGTATAGCTTTTTTTATAGGAAAGCGTTTCCGATTTTAGAAAAACGGTCTTGCCTGTTTTTCAATTTTTTTGAAATTTTGGTTCAAAGGCTTTGAACTTGACGATATTGTAGAAAATGTCTCCCTATCAAAACAAAGACTCCAATGCAGAAATAGAAATTGGCGATGTACTCGGACATCCAGGTTTCAATCGCTTCGTGGTCCTGCAATTGCAAAACGGCTTCCTATCGTACGGTGATTAATTTATATGTAAAATCCTTGAGGGATGGACTTTCATCGGCTTCCTGGAAAATTCGCTTTCTAAAACTTTAGCAGCCGAAGGTTCTCCGATTAAAGCGGAAAAAAGAATTCGAACGAAATGGGAAGATGGAAACGAACGGAAACTTTTGCGTTGAAAAAGCCTTTGCGGAAAAGGGATTGTTCTTGTTTGAAATTTTGTTATTTTATGTGCAATGGCGGCTCGCATCGACATCGACGCCTTGAAAGCGTCCCTTTCCATTACCCAGGTCGCGGAACGCCTGGGCCATCAAGTGGAGCACGGAAAATTTCGTTGCCCTTATGCGATGCGCCATGCCCACGGCGACAGGACTCCGAGCGTTTCGATTTCCGAATCGAGGGGACTGTTCAACTGCTGGGTCTGCCCCGATGTTCGCGGCGACGTGATCAAGCTTGTCGAAATTTCCCGCAACCTGGATTTTCGGGGCGCGGTGGAATGGCTCCAAGGGGAATTTTTCCCGGAGACGCTTCCAGAACCGGGAACGTCCCAAAATCGCGTCGTGCAAAGTTTTTCGGCGGTAGCCTCTCCCGTCAAGATGGTGCGTGAAGAACCGAAACCCGAGATGGATCCGCTTTTTCGTGCAAGGATAGTCCTCGCCTTTTTCGAAATGCTCGCTCCTGTCGAGGGTACCCCGGCTGCTGCGTGGCTCATCAAGCGGCGCATTTTCAAGAAGACGTGGGACGTCATGCGGCTCCGTACAATTGTCGATTACGATGCGGTAAACCGGGGACTTCTCGAAAAATTCGGGCTGGAAAACCTCCAGAAGGCGGGACTGTTCAACGAGAACGGCAACCTGCGCTATTACAAGCACCGACTGCTCTTCCCCTACCTGGATGCTAAAGTCGTTCCGCGTTATTTTCAGGCCCGCGCAATCGATCCCGAAACAAAGCCCAAGGAATTGAATCTGCGGGGCGTTGTGCCGTTTCCATACAACGTTTCCCTCCTCGACGGCAAACCGGGCTGGATCTATCTTTGCGAAGGCGTTGTCGATACGCTGACGCTCATCGATCGGAGCTTTCCCGCCGTGGGAATTCCGGGGGTCAAGTCCTTTAAGCCGGAATGGGTCTCGCTGTTCAGGGAAAAACGTGTCATCGTTTGCCTGGACGAAGATGAAGCGGGGCGTGCCGGTGCGCAGGCGATTCTTGAAATTTTGAAAAATGCGGGTATTTCCGCTTCGACATTCGGGGAGGGAATCCATGTCGAAGGCTTTCGGCTATCGGAAGGCCAGGACATCAATTCCTGGTTCGGCGGAAAAAAGTAAGGGCGTTTTTCTATATTTTGCCTGTGGTTATTTTTAAAATTTTATTGCCCAGAAAGAAGCGATTTTTTGTAGTGCGCCGTCTGTCTCGGATAGCGAAGTTTGATGATGTCTGTTTCGGGGAACTTCAAAATTTTGGAGTTCTTGCGTGAAATTTTTGCAGGTGAAACAATCCCTTTTGAATGTCTGGAATTCAATTCCCGAAGGCGTCCGTAAAAAGTTGTCGGTGGCCTGTTGCGTCTTCAAGTGGGTTTACCGCATCCTGAACCGTCTTGTGCGGCTGGTGCTGCTCGCTCTGATGCTCTACGCGATAGCCTTTACCGTCGCAGCGTCGGTGATCCTCTACAAGGGTTTTGTCTATTGCTATGCGATTTACGACAACGTGCTCCAGCTCGAACATTCGAATCCCGAGATGAGCCGCTACATGCAGGCGTTGGTCGATTCGAATCCGGCGACGCAGATTAAGCATCGGTTCGTTCCCTTGGACAGTATCAGCCCGAACCTGCAGAAGGCTGTCATCGCAAGCGAGGATGCGGGCTTCTATTACCATCCGGGTTTTGACGTGCGGGCGATTGCCGAGGCCTTGGATGCGAACCGCTATTACGGAAAGACCAAGTTCGGCGGCAGCACGATTACGCAGCAGCTGGCGAAAAACCTTTTCCTTTCGGGGGAGCGTTCCTGGGAGCGGAAGTTCAAGGAACTCGCGTATGCGCTTCTCATGGAAAAGATGCTCGGCAAGGACAGGATTCTTGAACTTTACCTGAACTATGCGCAGTGGGGGCAGAACATCTTTGGCTGCGAAGCGGCCAGCCAGGAATTTTTCCACAGGAGCGCGTACAAGCTAAATCTCGACCAGTCGATCAACATGGCGGCGGTTCTCGCAAGCCCCGGCAAGCACAGTCCGAACGGTCGTTACAGCCGCTTCATGGCGAGCCGCCGGACGGTCATCTACCAGAACATGTTCCCGAAGCGCGACAGTCTCAAGGTCGATAGCCTCAAGGCTTTGAACGCCCCGCCCGATACTTCCGGAACCGCGGAATCCTCCACGAGCATTGGACAAGACAACTGAAATTCAAATCAAAAGGAAAACGAAAATGCGCGACGAATACGAAAATCCCCTCAACACAAGATACGCTTCCAAGGAAATGAAGTTCCTCTTCAGCCCGCAATTCAAGTTTGAAACCTGGCGCAAGCTCTGGATCATCCTTGCCGAAAGCGAAATGGAACTGGGGCTTCCGATTACGCAGGAGCAGATCGACGAACTCAAGGCTCATGCGAAGGATATCAATTTCGATGTCGCGGAAGCCGAGGAGAAGCGTCGCCGTCACGATGTGATGAGCCATGTCTATGCTTACGGTGTCCAATGCCCGAAGGCCAAGGGCATTATCCACTTGGGAGCGACCAGCGCATTTGTCGGGGACAACACCGACCTTATCCAGATGCAGCAGGGGATGATTTATGTTCGCCGCCGTCTGATGCGCGTCATCGACAAGCTTTCAAAGTTCGCTTTGGAATACAAGGATATGCCGCAGCTCGGTGCGACGCATTTCCAGGCGGCCCAGCTCACGACTGTCGGTAAGCGTGCGTGCCTGTGGATTCAGGACTTGTTGATCGATCTTGAACAGCTGAATTTCTTGATTGACGTCTTGCCGTTCCGCGGGGTGAAGGGAACGACCGGAACCCAGGCGAGCTTTATGGACCTTTTCAACGGTGACGAGGAAAAGATTCGCGAACTCGACCGTCGTGTGACGGAACGCGCCGGCTTCAAGCGCCACTTGACGATTACCGGACAGACTTATACCCGCAAGTGGGACAACCGCGTAAACCAGGTTCTTTCTTCCATCGCACAGAGCCTTCACAAATTTGCGACGGATATGCGCCTGATGCAGGGCAACAAGGAAGTGGAAGAGCCTTTCGAAAGTACGCAGATCGGGTCCAGCGCCATGGCGTACAAGCGAAATCCGATGCGCTGCGAACGGATCTGTTCGCTCGCCCGTTTTGTCATTTCGCTTGAAACGAGCACAGCCATCACCCAGGCGACGCAGTGGTTCGAACGGACGCTCGACGATAGCGCAAACAAGCGTCTCGCCATTCCGCAAGCGTTCCTCGCCATCGATTCAATGCTTATCATCGCGGAAAACGTCTCCACCGGGCTTGTCGTCTATCCGAAGGTCATCGAAAAGCGGATTCGCGCGGAGCTTCCGTTCATGGCAACGGAAAACATCATCATGGAAGGCGTCAAGCACGGCGGCGACCGCCAGGAACTTCACGAAGAAATCCGCAAGATGAGCATGGAAGCGGCTAAGGTTGTGAAAGTCGAAGGCAAGGACAACGACTTGCTCGAACGCATCAAGAAAAACGAAAAGTTCCAGAAGTTGGGGATTGACGAAAAGGCGCTCGAACACATTCTCGACTTGAAAAAGTTTGTCGGACGCGCCCCGTCCCAGGTCCAGCTCTTTGTCGAAAACGAAGTCCGCCCGGAACTCGATCGGTTCTGCGATTGGCAGCAGATCGACGCAGGCGAACTCAAGGTCTAGCGCTTGCCCTGCTCCCGCGGATGGAATGTCCGGTGTTCTTCCCGGATGGTCTGTCCGCTTACATGGGTGTAAATCTGTGTGGTGGTGACGCTTGCATGTCCGAGCAGCTCCTGCAAGACGCGCAGGTCCATTCCCGCTTCGAGGCAATGCGTAGCGAAGGAATGCCGGAACGTATGCGGCGTGACATGCTTGTCGAGATGCGCTGTATATTTTTGAATCAGCTTCCAGGCTCCCATCCGCGACATCTTTTTCCCGTGGGCGTTGAGAATAACCGTGTCAGCCTTGGGCGAAAGCTCTAGCCGCGGTCCTTGTATCCACTGCCGGAGATTCCGCTTGGCCTTTTCTCCGAGCGGCACGAGCCGTTGCTTGTTCCCCTTGCCGATAGGCTTGATCCATTCATTGTCAAGGTCTATATCCTGGATGCGGAGCGATAGCGCTTCGGCGATGCGGAGCCCTTCGGAATAGAGAAGTTCGAGAAGGGCCGTGTCGCGTTCGGGAGCCTTGGATTCTTGGGCGATTGTTGCAAAGACGCTGTCGATTTCTTCCCGTGTCAGGCACTGGGGCAAATAAAGCCCGATTTGCGGCGGAGCGAGCAGGCTGTCCGTGGAATAGGGGAAAACTTTTTCGTTCAAGAGATACTTGAGAAATCCCCGAAGGCTTGAAAAGTGCCTGGCGACAGAAGTCGGGCTGTATTCTTCCTTGCTCGCAACTTCCGAAAGAAATTCGTCGAGTTCTTCCGGTAAAAGTTCGGAAATTTTGCGGTGCCTTTCGTCCGCCCAAAAAATGAAGTGACGGAGATCCTCTTCGTAGCTCTGGATAGTCGCACTCGAAAGGTTGCGCTCGACCGCGAGAAAGGAGAGATAGGAATCGAGCCACTCGCCGTTTTCCATACCGAAATTCCTTGCGGTTATTCGAGAAAAGCCTTGAGTTCTCCCATGCGATGCTTTGCGTAATCGAATCCGTGGTAATAGGAGTCGTCAAGTTTTTTTAGGTCGGTTTCGAAAAGGTCGCAGAGGTCCCGCTCGGGGCGCAGCAAGAAGAGCCTTCCTTCTTTTTCGAGCTGTTCCATCTTCGCAAACATTTTCTGGTAACGCCGGAAACGGACCATCAGCGCCCGGAAGAGATTGGGAAACTTGTGCCGGAACAGCGGCAGGAGAATCGCCTTATACTTGGTGAAGTCCGTGACGATTTCTCCGGGATAGTGCGTCGAAATGGCGACAACCTTGTCGCAGCCTTTTGCAAAAGCGCGTTCAAAGGGAATGGGGGCGGTTACGCAGCCATCGACATAATGGTATTCGCCGATAGGAACGTTCGGAAAGATCATCGGCAGGGCACAGCTTGCGCTGATCAGCGTAAGAAGCCGACTTTTATCCGTCTTTTCGGTTCTGAATTCGACGCGACCCGTTTCGCAGCAGGTAACCGCGATTTCGCATTCAATGTCTGAACGGAAAAACTTTTCGAAATCGAACGGCATGTCGCCGGTCGCCGAATCAAAATGCAGGGCGTGACATTCCTTGTGGATTCCGTCGAGAAACAGGTGCGCCTTTTTTTTGCCCTGTTGAAGCTTTGTCGGCATGATGATGTGGCGGAATCGTCCCCGTTGTCCCGTGATATAGTTTGCCGCGGCATGGGCTCCGGCGGAAACTCCGGCGATGTAAGGAAACTCGATATGCGCATCCATCATCGCATCGAGGACGCCTGCGGTAAAAATCGTCTGGCGGGAACCGCCTTCGAGAACCAGTCCCGTTTTCAATTTTCCGTCTCCTCGGGAGGCGTCTTTTCGGCAACAGGCAGTTCCTTTCCGGTGATTCCGAGCGCCTGCTGCTTTAACTTCCACACCTTTTGCCGAAAGTATTCCGAGCGTTCCGCGAGATGCTCGGACGAATGTACTCCCTTGAGTCGAACAATCTTTTCCGCGTTCCCGAAAACGACTCGCGTCCTGTGCCCGAAACGGTAGATGCCATCTAGCCCGACAGAAACGACCGGAGCTCCCGTGCTGCGGGCGAGAAAGGCGAATCCCGGTTTGAATTCGTTCAAGAGACCGTCTTCCCGGCATTTTCCTTCGGGAAAGATGATGACCGAGTTGCCTGCATCCAGTTGCTTTTTCGCAAGCAGAGCCCATTCCGTGTCCAGGTTGTAGCGGTCGCAGGGAATGCATTTTTCCCGCGAAAGGATCCAGTGAAATTTTTTCATTTCGAACCAGTCCTTGGCGACGACGATGCTTCGCTTGTGCGTAATCAGCGAGAGAAGAAGTATCGGGTCGCTTGTCGATGTGTGGTTCGCGATGATGATCGACGGTTCTTTAAAGCGTGGCGAGGAGACGGACGGGTCGGTGAAAACGAGCTTTGGGCGGAAACCGATGCGAAAATAGAGCTTTCCGATGAGTTCGCAAAGGATAACGGCAAACCGGATAGAATATTCGAGAAAAGCCACGCCCGCTTCCTTATTTTCCGAGCGAATCTTTCGGGATGGTGGTGAATGTGAGCGAGCCTTTTGCGTGGAGCGATCCGTTCACTTTGACCGTGCAGTCGAAACCGACGAGAGAGCCACCGCTTTTCGTCTTGACGACAGCGAGTTCCAGCTGGTCGCCGGGAATCGCCGGCTTTACGAACTTGAAACCGTCGATTTTTAGAAGCACGTAAAGCTTGTCGTCTAGGTCTTCGGGCTTCTTTTCGATGACGAGCGAACAGAGCTGTGCGCAGGCTTCGACGATAAGGACGCCCGGCATGATGGGCGTTCCCGGAAAGTGCCCGATGAAGTAGGGTTCATTGACGCTGACGTTCTTGATGCCCGTTGCGGATTCTCCCGGGACAAGTTCTAGAACCTTTTCGACCATCTGGAACGGGGGCCGCTGGGCGATTCGTTCGCTGATTTCGTAAATGTTCAGGCTCATAGCGAAAGTCCTCCGTCGAGGACAAAAACCTGTCCCGTGACATAGGCGAACTGGTCGGAAACCAGCGCGGAAACCATGTTCGCGACTTCATCCGCCGAGCCGAAACGTTTTAGCGGAATCTTTTCCAGGTAGGCTGTGCGCTTTTCTTCGGGAATGGCGTCGATCATTTCGGTGGCGATAAATCCCGGAGCGACCGCGTTGACGCGGATGCCGTAACCGCCGAGTTCCTTGGCGAGTGTCTGCGTCAGGGAATTGACTGCGCCTTTCGTCGCGCTATAGACGCTCTGGCCGGCAAGCGCAAACTTGGAACTGACCGAGGACATGTTGACGATGACGCCGGACTTTTGCTTGAACATTTTCAGCGCGACCTGCTGTGCCGCGTAGATGTAGCCTTTGACATTCAGTTCGAAACATTTATCGAGCGTTTCGGGATTGATCATCAGCAGATATTCATCGCGAACGATTCCCGCATTGTTTACGAGAACGTCGATCCGGCCATAGGCCTTGAACACGTCGCGGACCATCTGCTTCACTTCGGCGAGCTTGGAAACATCCGCCTTGTAAGTCATTCCCTGTCCACCGTCCGCTTCGATTTGTTCGAGCGTCTGCCTTGCGGCATCGTCGGAACTCGAATAGTTGATGACGACGGTATAGCCGTCCTTTGCAAGCCGAATGGCGCACGCCTTGCCGATGCCCTTGGACGCTCCGGTGATGAGAGCTACTTTCATGTTTCCTCCGGTTATTTGCCGAAAACGACTGCGCTGTAAGAGCCGCCGGTTGCAAACGAGATGGCTAGAATTTTTTTGAAGTTCTGCGCTTCGACCTTCTTCCTTGCTGCGGAACCGTCGCTTCCGATAAAGTAGGCGAAGTCCTCCTTGAGTTCCGAGCTGAGCAAAAGCGCTGCTTCGGCGGCTGCAAGTGTGGCGGATGCGGCGCGTCCTTCTCCGACGCGTTCCTTTACTTCAAAGATCGGGAGGCTAGAAGCCTTGTCCTTAAATACGCGAACAAGAGACGTCTTTTCGATGTCGTCGAGTTCTTTCAAACCGTTGGCGAAGCCGCATACAGCGTCGATATCGTTGGGCGTGAGACCTGCGTCCTGGATTGCTGCGAGAATCGCCTTGTCGAGCGCTTCGTCCGAACCTGCAATTTTGCCGAACTTGACATTCTTTCTGCCGTTTCCGTAACCGAGCGCGTAGCAATAGACCTTTGCGCCGCGGGTCTTTGCCGTCTCTTCCGTTTCGAGCAGGAGGGAAACGCTTCCGTCGCCGAGGACAAAACCTTTGGAGTTCGAATAGGGAGCCGTCGGCTTTTCGGCGAGGACATTCAGCTTCTCGGCAAATTCCGTGATGATGGGGAGATTTTCGTCGGTGCCTGTCGCTAGCATCGCCTGTTCCTGTCCGTCGTGGATGACGTTCATCGCATAGCCGATACTGTCGAGACCGGAGAGCGGTCCCGTGGTGATGGTCACTCCGTAGCCCTTGATGCCCGAACAGATGGAAAGGTAGCCGCCCGCCGCGTTATAGACCGTGTGCGGAAACTTGAACGCGCTGCCAAAAGCGTTGCCCATCTTGGCGACCAGTTCCTCGAAATCGTATGTCGCACCGGGACCACCTTCGCTGGTCCCGACGATGATGCCGATGTCCTTTGCGTTTTCGTCGTTTACCTGGAAGTTTGCGTCTTGCAGGGCGCGCATTCCGGAAACTGTCTGGAGCTGTCCCAGGTTGTCAAGCTTGCGGTAGAATGCCATCTTGATTCCCAGTTCCTTGTAATCGTCGAGGGAAATCGTGGAATGAATCGATGCGCTTGCGGGCTTTGCGTCTTTTTCCACCGCGGAAATATAGGCGCTTTTGCTGTTTCCCGTCGGGCTTACGATGCCGATGCCCGTGACGGCGATTTTTTTGCCAAGGGCTGGCTGCTTGGGAACGTTTCCCGGCTGCTTGGAAAAGATGATGCTCGCGTTGGTGCCGCCAAACGCGACGTTGTTGCTCATCACGCTATTCAAAGTCTTGGACCGAGGCGTGTTCTGGACAAAGTCCAGGGTTCCCACTTTCGCCTTGAGCGCTTCGGAATCCGCTTCCGTATAGCGAATCGTCGGAAGGACCGTATCCGTGGTCAGCGCCTTGATGCTGAAGACCGCTTCGATAGCGCCCGCCGCTCCGAGGCAGTGGCCCGTCATCGCTTTTGTCGAACTGATGCTCACCGTGGGATTTTCTTCGGAGAAAAACTTCTGGAAGGCGGTGATTTCCGCGTTGTCGTTCTTGCCCGTGCCTGTGCCGTGGGCATTGACGTAGCCGATTTCGGACTTTGAAATTCCCGAATTCTTGACGGCCCGGGTCATCGCTTCGATAAGGCACAAAGCATCTTCGCGCGGTGCGGTGATATGGTGCGCATCGCTTGTAACGCCTGACCCCAGGACTTCGCAATAGACTTTCGCTCCGCGTTTTTGGGCGTGTTCGAAAGATTCCACGATGACGATTCCCGCGCCTTCGCCAAGGGTTATTCCGTTGCAGTGGTTGAAAGGCGAACAACCATTTTCGTCTAGGGCATGGAGCGAAAGGAAGCCGGAGTAGGGGACGGAAGCGAAGGAGTCCGCTCCGCCGGCAATTACGACGTCCGCTTTTTTTGCCCGGATCAGGTCGCAGGCTAGAGCGATGGAAATGGTTCCGGCTGCGCAGGCGTTGGCGACATTTGTCACGATTCCGCCGGCCTTGTAGGTTTCCGCTACCTGGGATGCGATTGCCGCGATGGGCATCTTGGGGATGTCTAGCGGGTCTTTGCCGTGCTGGTGGTAATGTTCCACGCTGAGGACGCCTCCGACACAGCTCCCGATGATGACGCTTACCCGACTGTCGTCCGCGAAGTTTTCGAGCTTTGCGTCGCGGAGAGCCTCTCCGGCAGCCTTGATGCAGAGCTTGGACGCGCGATCCTTTTCTTCGGGAGAATCGATTGCGTCGAGCGTATCGCAGTGGACTTCTGCGGCGAGATCCGCATAGCATTTTTCCGTATCGACGGAAGTTGTCTTGTGGATGCCCGAAACAGACGCCAGGGCGTTTTTCCACGTTTCCTCAACATTGTTCCCGACCGCGCATATCACGCCTAGGCCGGTAACGACACAACGGCAATCGTTAGAAGTCATCTTGTTTCCAGGTTCGAAATGGATTAAGCTTTGTGCTGTTCGATAAAGTCGGCGATGGTGTCGATGCTCTGGAAAGGTTCCTTGCCGACGCCCGTCATGGAAACGCCAAAGTTGCTATCGACAAAGGCGATGATTTCGAGCGAATCGACGGAATCCAGACCGATTTCTTCGCCGAAGAGAGGCGTGTCGAACTGGAGGACGCTGCCATCGACGCCCAGGTCGGACATGAAAAACTCTTTGAGCTTGTTTTTTACTTCTTCTTTGTTCATTTTTTACCTCGTCTTTTCAAGGATGTATTTTAAATTTCCAAGATAGAAAAAAAGCATCGGGATTTGTTTCCTGTTGGGGGATTCCTCGCCAAAATCATCAAAAAAGGGATTGACCTGCAAAATCGGGCGGTTAAAAAGCTTGACGGACATAGAAGGAAAGTCCGATGTGGTCAAAATCCACCCAGGAAACGTCTGCACGCGCGAAGAGGCGTTCGCTGCGGTTCAGGGCGAGCAGACCTCCGAATCCGACAGCCCGGTGCCACTTGTTCCGCAACAGTTCGCTGAAATAGTCGCCGGACTTGCCGCCTTCGAAGAATAGATGGGTCCCGAAGATCCAGACGAGATGTCTTCGCAGTTCCGCTTGCAGGATGAGAGCTTGGTTTCCGTTGAAGTAGAGGCTTTCCACGCCGCGAAAACGCTTGATGCCGTCCGGTCCCGCGCGCATGTCGAACGGGACATTTCCCACGGTGCGCTTCCAGAGAATCCCTGCTGCCGATGTGATTTCCCAGGGGAGCGTCGTATAGCCCCGCAGGTCGAGGGATTCGACGTTGAACCGGTAATCGCCTAGGTAGCTGCTGAAGAAGAGGTGTTTCCATTCGGCGAGAAAGCCGTGGGACGACCAGTTGGTATTGTCGCGTGTATCGAAAGCGAGGAGGTAGCCTGCGCCGTTTCGCCTTCCCGAATGCGGATCGGGCAAGTCGAGCGGACCGTCCTTGTCGAATTCGATGTCCGAATGTTCGATATGCAGCTCGATTCCGTATTTGAATTCCTGCGGTACGCCGACTCGCGATTCGAGTTTTGCCCCGAAATAGAGCTTTTTCCGGTTGTAATTTGTAAACCGGTCGATGTCTGGGGAGTTGCCGTTCCCAAAATAGCTCGCCACCCAGTCTTGGTATTCGAGATCGAACCAGACATTGATTTTATCGTGGTACAGGTAGAGATACGGTTCGAGGACAATCTGGAGCTGGCCGCGGGAGGAACCGTAGGCGGTAAATCCTATTTCCGGAATTTTTTTTCCTTCTTCGTCCGGCTTGAGAAAAAGCAGGATCATCGCTCCGCACTGGAGTTCCGTCTCTTCCGTATAGCCGAGGACGGGAACTGCCGAAAACCGTTGAAATTCCGCAGTCTCGGCCCCGATGCACGCAACGCAGATTGAGAGTAACGGAATGATTTTCTTGAAAAGCGACATGGTGGCGCGAATATAGAAATTATAGATTTGAAATTTATGAAAATCTTTTCGAACTTGCCCTGTGGATTTTTCAAGGTCTTCTGTGGAGGCGATGCGGAAGGTTTCCGATAAAATCGTTCGGACCCATTCAAAAAAAATCTTTTTTTTTGAAGAAAACCCCTTGACACGTCTATCGGGATTTTTTATAATTGTTGCCGTCGATAAGACTTGGATGATTAGCTCAGTTGGTAGAGCAGCTGACTCTTAATCAGCGGGTCGCAGGTTCGACCCCTGCATCATCCACGAAAAGACTGCTTCATTTGAAGTAGTCTTTTTTTTGTATGCTTGGCAAGTTGGTTCCGTTGGCTTGGTGTGCTTTTTGTGTGACCGGGAAAAACTTGTTCTTGGAAAGTCAGAGCTTTCCTCCGAGCGGGAACAGCAAAAGCTCTAGCTGGTAAACCTTGTCCGCATTCGCGTCTTCGTCGGCGATTTGGGCGATTTCCTTGCGGAATGCGTTAAGACGTTCCACGATTTTTTCGTAGCCCGCTTGGGATATGCCGAGGGTTAATCCCGAAATGTTTCGGATGTTCGGAGCGTCCCTGTCGATGGATTCGGCTCCTAGAGCGATGCTTTTCTGGTGGAAGCCGCGCAAGGCGATTTTCGACGTGCTGTCCCCGGTGGTGATATCCTTGTTCACCAGGATGTAGGATCCGTCTTCCTTTTTTTCGACGAGATGGCAGTTTTCGAGCAGCGAGACGGATTCCCTGGCTTCTTCGACGGAAATTTGCGGGTGGACGGATTTGGCGAGAAGGGAAAAATCTCCCCGGAAACCGTTCATGCCGATGAGGGAGCGCACCGCGAGATGCTGCCAGTGGGAATAGACCTGGTACTGGTAAAAGGCGAGCAGGTGCTGCCCCTTGGCGAACTTGACGATTTTCAGCTCGTTCTGCATCTTTTCGAACCAGCTGTTTTTTTCTTCGGTCGTTTCCGCCTGGTTGAACCAGACGAGATTTTCGAAATAGGCCGCTTCGCGCTTGCCGAGCTTTAGCCCGGAGACGATTTTCTGGATGCTCTGGGTCGAAAGGTTCTTGGAGCCCTGCATGACGCGGCTGATGAAGTCCTTGGCCTTGAACCCGATCTTGTCGGAAAACGCGCGCAGGGAAAAGGCGGGATTCACCGCTTTTTTCGACTTGTAATAGTCGTTTAGAAATTCCCGGTAATCCAGGTATTCGAAGACTTTGCGTGCGCTCTTGGCCATATTCGGAATGTAGATAAATCAAAAAAGTTTGTGGCTTCTGACAAATTTTAGCGTTGTCCAGAAACAACGGAAACGAGATGTTCGCATTTAGTCGGCGGATATAGCGCAGCGATATCTTTGGGTGTGTAACGGGGCGTTTCTGAAATTTCCGGAACGTAGGAAGATTTGCCGGATGCGAGCGTATAGGTGCCCGAGTTTTCGGGAAACAAGGCGTCCTCGACGGAAAATGTCGTCTGGGTTTCGGGATGTTCCGCGGCAAAACGCTTAAAGTGGGCGCGCATATCGACAATGCGGAAAATGCCGAAGTCCGTTTCCGGGTTTTCTCCGAAAGTAAAGCCGTCATCGGTTTCAAAAGAGAGCACTTCGCTTTGTGGTTCGCTGAAATCGAATTTTTTCCAGCCGCCAAAGGTCCTGTTTTCCGGGATGGTCCAGACGAGAACTTCTCCGTCCTCTCTCGCCTTTCGGAGCGCCTTTTCGACTAGCCGGGTGGCGAGGCCTTTTTTTTGAAACGCTTCGTCCGTGGCAAGCCCATAGATGTAGCCGACCTTTCCCCAGGAACTTTCCATTTCAAACAAATGAAGCATCGAAGCGAGCCGCCCGTTTTCGTACAAGGTAATTCTCGTTTTTTCGTTTGAATAGGGATAGAGAAAAGCCTGCATGAATCCGTCATCGTCCGCAGGGAGGCTTTTTTGCCAAAGTTTCCAGATGTCCGCATCGACGGTGCCGGTGTCGTAGGCGAAGTATTCCTCGGTGATGCTTTCCGGGTGGTAGGAAAGTTTCGCTTTACGGAGTCCGGGAATTCCCATGTCCTCTTCCCGGTTGATGAATTGGATACTTTCCGGCAGGGATTTCGCCATAAGCCGGTTTATC